>DAICZK010000019.1 GCA_027311185.1 Sulfuriferula sp. | reverse complement strand
CTGGTGAACCAACTTGTGTGAGCGCCCCGGTGCCAGCATTGACGGCATAGGTCAGGACGACCGTGTTGCCGCCATTAAACACGTAGGCGAATTTCCCGCTGGGGTCAAACGTCATTGCATTTGGGTAAACGCCCGCGGCGAATGGTGGGCCGGGCATCGGCGTGAGCGCCCCGGTGCCGGCATTGATGGTATAGGCCGAGATGTTACCGCTGCCGGCGCCGCCGTCGTCCACTACATAAACGAATGGTCCACTGGGTTCAACCGCAGAGAAGACAGGGTTAATTCCGGCGGCGAACGGCGAGCCGTTCACTGCTGTGAGGGTGCCGTCGGCATTGATGGCATAGGCCGAGACGTTGGCGTCATGGTAATTCGTAGCGTAAATGAACTCGCCGTTGGGATCGACCGCAATCGAGTCTGGCCCGTTTCCAGCGGCGGATAAGCCGATCTGCGTGAGCCCTCCGGTGTTGGCGTTGATGGCGTAAGCCGAGACATTTTTGCTATAGCCATTGCTCACATAAGCGAATTTTCCGCTGGGGTCGACGGCGATGGATATTGGATATGTTCCGGTAGTGAAGGGCGAACCCGGCACCGGCGCGAGGGCCCCGGTGTTGGCATCGAGCGCATATGCCGAGACATTGTTGTTAGCCCGGTTTACCGCATAAACGAATTTCCCGCTCGGGTCTACAGTGATGAAGTCGGGATTGGCGCCCGCGGCAAACGGCGAACCGGCTACCGGCATGAGCGTTCCTGTGCTGGCGTCGAGGCTGTATGCCGAGACATCGTTGCTGGTCAGGTTGGCCACGTAAGCGAATTTCCCGCTCGGATCGACCGTGATGGAGTTCGGATTTGTTCCCGTAGCGAATGGAGAGCCCGGCACCGGCGTGAGCGCCCCGCTGGCGGCATTGATATCGTAGGCCGATATGGTGTTGTCGCCGTAATTCGTGACGTAGGCGAATAACTGTCCGCAGTTTATCTGGATATTGCTGATATTGGCCGAGCCGACGGTGCCAGTGCCGTTGACGATGTTGCAGGCCTGCGTAGCAGTGAGGGTCTGGCTGCCAACTGTGATGGCGTAGGCGGCGCCGGACGTAAGCGCGGCGGCGATGGTCAGCGCGCCATTGGATGTAGCGGTTACTGTTTGGCTGCTGTTATCGAGCAGCGTGACCGACTGGCCGGGTTGTAACCCGGTTACTGTTGCGGTTACGCTGTAGGTTGTCGCGGTCGGTGCCGATGTCGTCGCGGTAACGCTGGTGTTGCTCGAGTCCCATATGCATCCCTCTAGCGCAAAGGGAAGCGCAGCGAGTAACGCGATCGATTGAAGCTGGTGTTTTTTAAGTGGAATCATTGCGATAGTCCCCCATTAATTGGAATCGTTGATATATTGGCGATAAATAAATTTTCCAAACAGGCATGTTATTTTCATTATTAATAAGTGAAATTGTTTATTTTAACGAATGCTAACATCAAATTATTACAATAATTTTACATTTTGTATTATGTTAAAATTTATTATAAATAATTGGTATTTCACGGTGTGAAAGAGGTGCCGAAATGGCGAGCAGAACGAGAAAATCGAGAAGCTGCGTATGCTGTTGGGGGAAAATGCGGCGGATCAACCGCCGGTCATGGACATGAAACGCACGATTTTGTCGGGCTGTTCGAGAAACTCGTGGCGCTCGGGTTTGTAGGTGATAGCGAGGCGGATAGCGTCATCGAGCTCGCAATCGGTCGCGCCGTCGCGCAGCAATGGACGGAATTCGAATTTGTTTTCCTGCCCCAGGCATAAATACAGCGTGCCGTCGACCGATAGCCGAACACGGTTGCAGGTGGCGCAGAAATGTTGCGAAATGGGGGTGATGAAGCCTACGGAAAACCTGCCGTCGGGCGTGGCCAGGTAGCGCGCAGGGCCGCCGCCGGGAAACGCCGCGTCAATCAGGCCGAAACGCGATGCGAGCATGGCCTTGACGGGTTGCAGATCCATGTATGCGGTATTGCGCCCGGTTTTGCCGATAGGCATGGTTTCGATCAGGCGTAGAATAAAACCATGCTCCATGCAAAATCCGACCATGTCCTCGATCTCGTCGTCGTTGGTGCCGCGCATGGCGACCATATTGATTTTGATGGGGGCCAGTCCGGCTTGTTTGGCATGCGCCAGTCCGTTCAGAATATCTGGCAAAACATCGCGTTTGGTAATGGTCTTGATGCGTTCCGGGCGCAAGGAATCGAGGCTGACGTTGAGACGCGTTACGCCCGCCGCCTTCAGCGCCACGGCGTGTTTGTCGAGCTGCGTGGCGTTGGTCGACAGAGACAGGTCTTCGATGCCGGGAATGCTGGCAATGCGTTGCGCCAATTGCGGCAAGTGGCGGCGCAGCAGGGGTTCGCCGCCGGTCAGTCGCACCCGCGCGAGGCCCAGTCGCGCAAAAGCGCCGAGCAGGCGTTCGATTTCGTCGAAATTAAGCCAGTCTTTCGGTTCTTCGAAGTCGCGAAAATCTTCAGGCATGCAGTAGTTGCAGCGCAGGTCGCACCGATCGGTGACGGAGAGCCTGATATATTCGATATGGCGACCGAATGTGTCAGTTAGGACGGGCGCATTTGGCATGGCGGGCACGCGGTATAAAAGGGCGGAGAGCAGGGGTTATTTGGAATATAATCCTAATTCTCACATTAAGCAACGCGGTCGCCGGGATTGTTAGTCTCAAATAATAGTATCCGGCGAGTTGGTCGCAACAGGTTTTGGATTTTAGATGATGGGCCGAGTATGGATGGTTATTTTGGACTGATTCCCGCCGCCGGTACGGGGATGCGTATGGGCACGGCGTTACCCAAACAATATCTGGAGATTGCGGGACGCCCGATGATTTATTACGCGGTGCGCGCGCTGGCGGCGTCGTCCAGAATCACGCGGGTTTTCGTTGTGCTGTCGGCACAAGATACGCATTGGGAACATTTCGACTGGAGCGAATTCGGCGACAAGCTGGTGGTATTGCGCTGCGGTGGTGCGACGCGTGCTGCCAGCGTAGGCAATGGTCTGGCGGAGATGCGCGTGGCGGAGCGGGACTGGGTTCTGGTGCATGATGCGGCGCGCCCTTGCCTGACCGGCGCTCTGGTCGACCGCTTGCTCGATAGCGTCGGCGACGACGCGGTGGGCGGTTTGCTGGCGATTCCGCTGGCCGACACACTGAAACGAGGCGGGAGCGAGAACCGGGTCAGCAGTACCGAGCCGCGCGACGGATTGTGGCAAGCGCAAACCCCGCAGATGTTTCGTCACGGGCTATTGTCGCAGGCGTTGGATTCGACTGCGACTGCGGCTTCGGCTCCGACCGACGAGGCGAGCGCGATGGAAGCGCTCGGGCATGCGCCGTTGCTGGTGAAGGCTGACGCGAGCAATTTCAAGGTAACTTTCCCGAACGATCTGAGTATGGCCGACTCCATTATCGAACGAATCCGCTTACAACTCATGTTGGACCAGTCTGGAATCCTGCTCAATGACTAATTTTCGTATCGGGCACGGTCTTGACGTGCATGCTTTTGCGCCGCAGCGCAAACTGATTATCGGCGGCGTGCATATTCCGCATCCGCTCGGTCTGGCAGGGCATTCGGATGCCGACGTGTTGCTGCACGCCATTTGCGACGCGCTGCTCGGCGCTGCGGGTCTGGGCGACATAGGGCGGCATTTTCCCGATACCGACGCGCGTTATCACAATATCGACAGCCGTCAGTTATTGCGCGAGGTGGCGCGTCTGGTTGCATTGCAAGGTTACCGGCTGGCCAATCTCGATAGCACCATCATTGCGCAGGCGCCGAAAATGGCACCGCATATTGCGACCATGCAAAACCACATTGCCGCCGATCTGGGCGTCCCCGTCAGCGCGGTGAACGTCAAGGCGACGACCACTGAAAAGCTGGGCTTTGCCGGACGAGGCGAAGGCATCGCCGCTGAAGCCGTGTGCATTTTACAATCGCTTGCGGCGATGGCCCAGCCATGAGCGTGCTACCGGGCCGCAAAGCGACTTATATTGGCGGTTCGCAGTACCGGCGCAAGGCTTACGGCGCCAATCACCCCTTGTCCATCCCGCGCGTGTCGCTGGCGACCGAACTTATACACGCTTACGGCGCATTGACCGGAGCGGAATTCGTGGCGGCGCGCAAAGCTGCCGATTTCGAGCTGGAATGGTTTCATACGCCTGACTACATCTCGGCATTCAAGCGCGCCGAGGCTTTGGGGCGGGTGAGCAATCCCGTGCGCCAGCGACATCAGCTGGGAACGCTGGAAAATCCCTATTTCGCGCAGTTTTTCACCATTCCGGCCACCGCGACCGGCGCTTCGATTCAAGCGGCGGAGGAAGTCGTACGCGGTCGTATAGGGTTCAATCCGGCGGGTGGCATGCATCACGCCCGTCCAGATCAGGCGCAGGGTTTCTGCTATTTCAACGATACCGTGCTGGGAGTGATGCGTTTGCGTCGCGAAGGATGGCGCGTGCTTTATGTCGATATCGACGCCCATCACGGCGACGGGGTGGAGGCGGCGTTTACGGACGATCCCGAGGTGTTCACGTTTTCGCTGCACATGGATAGCTGTTATGCTTATCCGTTCAAGGGTGGGCAATTGAGCGATACGGCCCGCGCCAATCACAGCAGCCTGAATATTCCGTTGCCGCTGAACACCAACGACGCCGAGTACCGCAGGCTGTTCGACGCCGCGTGGCAGCCGCTGCTGGCGGCTTTCAGGCCGGATGTCGTGGTGCTGCAGGCGGGGACGGATATGATATTTGCCGATCCGCTGGGCAAGCTCGGCTTGTCCACGCAAGGTTTTCTGGCTATCGCCGAGACCATCATCGACACCAGCCCGACTCACGATGACGGCACGCCGCGACTGCTGGTGACCGGCGGGGGCGGATACCATCCGCTGGTGCTTGCGCGCGCCTGGACCGGCTTATGGGCGTTATTATCCGGGCGCGAACTGCCCGACGCCTTGCCTCCCGCCGCCGTTGCGGCGTTGCGCGCGGTTGACTGGGATATGGACGAAGAAGAACCGCATTTCGAGCAACTGTTTCGTTCTCGTGTCGACGTGCTGTCAAGCGCATCCGTGCGTCCTGAAATTAATGACCTGGCCAATTCCATCCAACAGCATCCATTTTTTGCAAAAAATCCATGACTACGACGTTAATTCCCGGCCATTGCAGCATGATGGCAAGCAAACACTATGCGACCACTTTTGGTAAGGAGTGTGCTGCCGGTCATTACAGCGATTTTCTCAACGTACATTTGCGCTTGTCTTCGCTGGGTCTGGGTACTTTCCCCGGCTTGCCGACCGACGAGATCGATGCGCAATACGTCGATATTGTCACCGAAGCTCTGGTTCACGGCGTTAATGTGATCGATACCGGCGCCCATTACCGCTACGGGCGCTCGGCGGCGGCTGTGGGCGCTGGCGTGCGGCGGGCGATGGAGGCTGGAGTCTCGCGCGAACAGATGTTTCTGATTTCCAAGGGCGGATTTCTGAGTTTCCGCGATGGGCGACCAGACAATCTGCCGGCCTGGTTTGAGGCCGAGGTCGTCGCCAAGGGTCTGGGCCGGGCGGAGGACCTGACTCAGGCGCATTGCATCAGCCCTGAATACATCGGCTTTCAGCTGGAGTTATCGCGTCAGTTGATGGGCGTGGCGACGCTGGATGCTTTTCTGATCGATCAGCCCGAGGTGCACATCCCGGCCATCGGCAAAGACCAGCTTAATCGCAAGCTGGAAAAAGTATTCATGGTTCTGGAGCAGGCAGTAAAAGATAAAAAGTTGCGTTATTACGGTATTTCCACCTTCAACGGATTTAGGGTGGAAACCGATAATCCCTTGTTTCAGTCGATCACCTCCATGCAGGGACATGCGGAAAAAGCGGCGCGCGCAATCTGGCAGGACGATCAGGCCAAGCACCAGTTCAAAGTCGTGCAAATGCCGTTTAATCAGGTGATGCAGGAAGGCTTTACGCGCTTCAGCCAGACCACGGGGCAGGGCAACATTGGTTCTTCAATCCAGGCCGCGCATCAGCTCGGTGTTTATCTGATGGCGAGCCATACCCTGTTTAAAGGGCATCTGGCCCGGCAGGCCATGGATCCGGTGGTGCAGGCGATGCCTTTGCTGCAAAACGACGCTCAGCGTGCATTGCAGTTTAATCGCTCAACGCCTGGGGTCGGCACCTCGCTGGTCGGGATCAGCACCCCGGCGCACCTGCAAGACTTGCTGGCGGTGTCGCGCGTGGCGCCACTGGAGAAAACGGCCTACCTGCGGATGTATCAGCGTACCGAGTAGCGGGCCACTCAGAGTGCGGGGAAAGTCAATGATTGCGCGGCGCTGTCGCGCCGCCACAGCTTGTACAGGTCGCTGCGTCCGGCTTGCCAGTGGACGGCATGACCCTGATCGAATGTAGTGATCTGCAGTGTCGACAATTTGCCCGATTTGAGTCGCGCGAGCAACGGCGCAAACCAGTGTTCTTCGAGTTGCAGCAAGGCTTCGCGCCAGCCCTGGTAATCGCCATATTGCGCGGCTCCGGTCAGCGCATCCAGAATGACGAGGGAGGACAGGCGGATTGCGTCGGCGCTGGCAGGCAGGTCGGCATGGCTTATCCCGGCAGCGGCGGCCAGTGCGCGGGCGTCGCGGTCGTTGGCCCACAGTCGCTCAACGGTCGCCGGTTTGACCACGGGCATGATGCCGCCGCCCCAGCACCACAGGCCATTGATGGGCAGTTCGCCGCGCGTCTCGCGCAGTTCGTTCACCGGCAGGCTGAAAAACAGCATCTGAATTTCATTGTAAAAACGATGCCAGGCCAGCCCGTCGCTACCTTGGGGAAGATAGGGTTCTATATGTTTCCCTGCCACGGCGTTGACGCTGCTCGTCGTCATGAGGGGCGGTCGGTTTAGCCGTAAGTACCAGCGCTTGGGGTGCAAGGGGCTGAGCAGGTAGCCGTCGCTCTGGAAATGCTGGTTGAACGCGTGGGCGAATTGCTCGGCTTCGTTCTGGCTGACGGTAAATGCGCCGCTGTCGACCAGCATCAACTGATCCCGGGTAGCGCGCAGATGAACCGGATCGGCGCGCAGCCAGTAATGCTCGGCCGGGACGCCGCCGTCGGCCAGCAAGGTTATGGGCGCGATGGGCCAGTCCTGCTGTTGCGCAATACCCAGGCGCTGGCATAAGGCCGCTTCCAGATTGGCAACAGTGCGGGTCTGGCTACGCCCGGCTCGCGCCAGCAAAGTCGTGAGCGCCGGCACCGGCAAGTCGCCCAGCAACGGCAAACTCATTTCGGCGACAGGGATAAGGCCGGGAATAAACAGGGTGAGGTTCATCTGCGCATTTTAGCATCTGTCGTCCGGCGGCTGATTTAAATCACGCGCATTGACAGGTCGATGGCGTGCAGATGTTTGGTGATTGCGCCTATGGATATGCGTTGCACGCCAGTCTCGGCAATGGCGCGCAGGCTTGCCAGATCGATGCCGCCCGATGCTTCGAGCACTGCGCGTCCTTGCGTAAGCGCGACTGCCGCGCGTAGTTGGGCGAGGTCGAAATTATCGAGCAAGATCAGTTTGGCGCCCTCGTCGAGCGCTTCGGTCAGCTGATTCAGGTTTTCAACTTCAATTTGTACCGGCGCCGTCGCCAGGCGAGTGGCGGCGAGCGCTGCGCCGATGCTGCCTGCCGCCGCAATATGGTTTTCCTTGATCAGGATGCCGTCAAACAGTCCGATGCGCTGGTTGCTGCCGCCGCCTGTGAGCACAGCGTATTTTTGTGCCAGACGCAATCCGGGGATGGTTTTGCGGGTATCCATGATCAAAGTCGGCGAGCCTTGCAGCGCTTGCGCAAAGCGGTGCGTGGCGGTCGCCGTGCCGGAGAGGGTTTGCAGAAAATTGATCGCCGTGCGTTCTGCCGAGAGCAAGGCGCGGGCGTTGCCGCTGAATTCGCAGAGCACCTGGCCGGCATTGATGCGATCCCCATCGTTTGCGTACCACTTGATCTCGAAACTCGGTTCGAGCAGGCGGAAGCTGTTTTCAAACCAAGCGCGGCCGCATAGCAGCGCCTCTTCGCGGCTCGTGACGCGGGCAGTGGCCTGCTGATCGGCGGGAATAAGCAACGCGGTCAGGTCGCCGGTGGCGATATCTTCGAGCAGCGCGGTGGTGACGTTCTGGTGTATGGCCAGGGCGAGCTGTGTGGTTTCTATCATCGGAAAGGAGCGGCAGGCGCAGCATGTCAATGGCGCATTGTGCTATGGCAGGAGGCGTTGCGCAAGTTCGCTTGCAGGTTTATCCGTGCTGTCAGGAACATTTCCGGTACGGCTAGCTGTCATTTCTCGTCGCCGATGTAGCGAAACGCTCGGGATGGGCGGCTTCGCATGACCTTGCACGGCGCGGGGGCGCGATGCGCGGGTTGTCTTCACCACTGCATTCCGTCGGTGGATCTGCCATAGGTGTTGTTGGCCTTGTTGGTTCTAACCATATTTATTTCGCGTGATCGGATGACGTGTTTGTTGGTCGAATACCGGTCCATTTGCGCGGGGCCGTAGCCTTGGGCGTTCATGTAGTGGGCCGCGTCCATCTGCCGGAGGATGTTGTGCGGGTCGCCAAAGCCGCTGGTGCGTCCTACAAAGACTTTTTGCGTGACGGGGTTGGTTTTGGTATAGGACACATACGTTCTGTTGGTGTTTCTGCTGCGGTTGCCGGTCGCGTTGTTGCTGTAGCCGGCATAGTTGCCGGCGTCATTCTGCGCGATGTGCAGACGGCCGCTTTGCGCTGCTGCCGGCCTGGCGGCTACCGTATTTTTGGCAAAAACCGGCGATTCGCCCTGGATGGCCCAGTCCTCGTGCATGCTTAAATAGCCGGACGTGCTATCCATTCCTGCTAGCGGGCCCGACACCGTTGTTGCGTATGCCGATGCTGCCGATATGGCCATCACTAATACAAAAAGCAGAGTTTGTTTTTTCATGGTTACTCCCAGTTTTGTCAATGGTAAGAGTGCGGGCTAGATACTGTCGTCATAAGAAGCCAAGCGCGCCTGTTGCAGCGATATTCTGTTTTCGCGTACCAGCCGCAACAGGTCGTTGCCCAGCAGGTTCATGCCGTCCACCCGGCCCTGTTGCATGATGGCGGGGAGTTGGGTCAGATTACCGCTTGCGATCATGGAGCGCACGCCGGGGGTATTGACCAGCACTTCGGAGGCGAGCACCCAGTCTTCCTTGTTGACGGAGGGTACGAGCACCTGGCTCACGATGCTGGTCAGACAGGAGGCGAGCACTTGCCGCCGCTGTTCACGTTCATCGGCATTGAAGAAGCCGAGCAGCCGGTTGATGACGTCCTTGGCGCTGCGCCCGTGCGTGGTGGCCAGAACCATATGGCCCGAGTCGGCGGCGCGGAACAGCGTTTCGACGGTATCCCTGTCCAGCAGTTCGCCCACCGCGATGACGTCCGGCCGCTGTCGCATCGCGCCTTCGATGCCGCTTGCGAAACTGTCGAGATTGGTGCCGACTTCGCGCTGCGAAATGATTGCCTTTTTCTTGATGTGAATGTGCTCGATAGGGTCTTCGATCGTCATGATGTGGCACGATCTCTCGCTATTGATGCGGTCTATTATTGATGCGAGGGTGGTGGTTTTGCCCGATCCGGTGGGGCCGGTAATGATCACCAGGCCTTTGCCTTTGGTGACCGATTCCTTGAGGATATTCTGCCCCCCGCCCAGGTTTTCGATCGGGATGATGCTGTTGCGGATAATGCGCATTACAATGTTTATATTGTGGAAAATTCCGTCTGTTTCGTAAATCGAGTAGCGGATGCGGGAGTCGGTCAGGTCGACGGCGCCATCGAGCTTGCCGCCGCGGGCAATTAAATCGCCGCGCCAGTTTTTTCCGCCTATGGCTTCGCTGGAAACAAATTCGCCGATATCCTCCGTGCTCACGAATTCCTGGTCGAAAGCGTCATAGCCGTTGGGGCTGCGCATGAAAATCGGCTCGTCGGCGCAGATATGAATGTCGCTGACGTTGTGTCGTTCGTGAATAATGGATAGTAGCTTGGTCAGTATCATGATGTTTGTTCGGTTAGAGCCCTTTTGATAATCGTTCGTGTTTTTATGAATCGGCATCCTTGCCGTACCCAACGCGCGGCAAGGACGGCACTCAGAACGCTTTTGCGAGCGACAGCATGAAAACGCCTTCGTCCGCTTTGGGTTGAAGTACGGAGTTGGGGCCGAGTACGCTGTTTGTGGTATCAGACTGGCCGAAACGGGTGTCTTCGTAGCTGACGCCGACTTTCCACGTTCTGGCGAACATGTAGTCGCCGCTGATGTATTCGCTGACCAGCCCGGTGGGGTGGGTCGTTGCCTGCAGGTAATCAGCGCTATCGGTGACGGCGAAAGGCAATTTGAATCCGGCGGTCCAGCTGAAATGACCGAGCTTGCCGCGCGCACCGAGCTTGGCGTAGAACATCGACCAGTCTTCGGCATAACCAGGCGCGGTTATGGTGCCGACGCTGGTGCTGATAAACCGGCTATCGAGACTGCGCCGCCAGCCTTCGTATCCCAGAGTAAGGACAGGTTCGATCCGCTCGCCAAAACCGGTATAAAGACCGTCGAGATGCGTGTCCGCGCCCATATAGGCGATCTTGTCCGAGAACGGCAGGGAGGCGCCCGTGCCGGGGTCGGTGAGTTGGGACGAGTAGTCCATCGTGCCTTCGTACATGGAAACATCGTAGTCGAAGGCGAAGATGCGACTTTGCAGCCTGGGGGCGAGGTTAAGCCCTACGCGCAGGCGCGGGCCGGTGACTTCCATGAGCTGCGCTCCCGTTTGCGGATCGTATTCCTGCCAGCGGTATTCCTCGATTCCGGCGTACAGCGTGGTATCGATTTCGGCGCTGGCGATCAGGCTGGTGGATAACAGTGTTAATCCGGTTGCCGCCAATAAGTATTTTTTAATCAATTTTTTTGCCTTTTCGTCAGTTGGTTGAGTTTTCGGTTGGTTGATTGCAAAACATCGTGCCCTGTCCGATCAAATAAATATATGTAATTATTTGTTCGCTATTTGCGATTGTTATTATATGACAAATAATATTATATTTTTATTATAATTAATTGAAATTTTTAAGACGGATTTGCGGCGGCGGGAAGAATGGCAACGTTTAAGTGGATCGTTCTATGAATTGATAAATGTGCGAACGATGATGTGTGCGCAGAACAAATTAACTGAAATTACTGTCATCCGTGTTGTAGTCATTGTTAGCGTTATCACTAGGGTCGGCGTTTGAGGCCTGATTCAGGTTGGCGTCCGCGTCCCGGTCAGTGTCGTCGTTATCGTTGCTAACAAAATCATTATCGTCGACCAACGTCCCGTCCGCAGCGTAATCGCTCGAGGCGATATTGCCGTAACCATCGTCGGTGTAACTGCAGTAACTGCCGTCTGCGGCATAATCGTTGACAACGATCTCGTTATAGCCATCGTTCTCGACTGTACTGTAACTGCCGTCCGGATTAGAGAGCGTTCCTGAACTCGACCCATCTGTGTCATACGTGGTGGCGCCGTAGTTGCCATCGACATCCCACCAGTTGCTGCTGATCGGATCGCCGAGGCTGTCGGTACAACTCGTTTCGATGCGTGACGACTGATGACTCAGTATCACGCTACTATCGTCCTCAAATTCAACTATGATGCGGTTGCCAGACTGGAATACGGTTTCGATCAGCATCCATTGATCGTCGTCCACGTTGTTGAGCAACTGATTCCAGGCGTCGAGCAGCATTTGCCGGTCGAGTGCATTCGGTTCGATGGCGACATCAGTATTGTCCGGCGGCAAGATGGCCGATGGCGGAAGGTACAAATCAGCCAGTTGCGCGGCAATGATTTCCTTGGGCAAGCCGTTGTCAATACCTGATTCGATCAAATCCACGATAGTCTCTGGCACGATCTGCGCGAGCGACTGACCGGGTAGTTCCGTTGATGTAGAGTTGCGGGAACGGATTTCATCAATCCAGGAGGGGTCGAAAAATTTGGCGCCGTCGCTTTTCCCCCAAGTATCCAAAGCATCGCGCCCGCCTGATTCATTCAGCTCATGTTTGTCCAGGTACCTTTCTCCCGCATGGTGACAGATATACACGTATTCGCCAAGAGTCAGCGGCCCACTTTCATTTCCGTATGACCTTTTTTCATATTCATACAATTGTTTTTGCTGTTCGGGCAATTTCTCATATCGCTCAGCATAATGCTGTAGGTCGGTGTAAAAGGCGTCGATCTGATTATCAACGTTATTTTTTCGCCAAGGCTGCGATGATGATCGCGCCAGTTGCCATTGGTATAGCCATATAAACCTTCCGCGCTTGAGTTCCATTTCTGATTCTTCATATTGGTTCCCAGTGTAGATTGGATACACGCTGCTTTGACTGCGATGCCTATCATCTCAGGTGACAGCCCTCGCCGTTCACCCTGTTCCACTATATGCGTCAAGATGTTCCGTTCAAGGGCGGTCAGACCAGTTTTTTCGCTCATTGCCATTTAGTCCTCTTGCAGATGGTTAGGTCGAACGCTGGATAACCATGGTTCTCAATAATTGAAAAATATCTTTTTACCTGCCTTGGCTTCAGCTTGCTTAACGGGGATGAATTCATTTCGGAACAAACGAATGAAGTTTTCGAAGTCGAAATCAATGCTGCGATCATAGCCAGATAGGTTGAGTCATCAGGATGATGATTCTGCTTATAAGATATGTAAGCATCGAGATAAAGCCTGTACGAATGTGAATTGAAAATCTGGCGGAACCCACTTGCATCCCCCCTCCATTCATATACGCGCCCAAGGCGCGCAACACCAGAAATTTCAGGTGTTTCCCGATTGGAGGTTGTAGCCAGATAGGAGCCGAATTCAGGGTACCAGACGAGATTGGGATCGCTCTCGCCATATTCCAGCTTGGCTAGTAAGCGACCTTGTTTAAAAAACAGCATTTCCGGCTGAACTCCTCCATCGTCGCCGCAAAAAGCAAGGATGTTTTCATTTTTTTTTGGCGTGTAACGAAGCGCGCGCGGCTCGGCAAAATCAGAACCAGGACAACCGGCAATCTGAAGGTGAGACTGTCTGAATATTTGCCTGTTCGCGCCCGGTTCCGTGACCTCGATGGTCCCCCCTTTGTCGTCGGTTCTGTATGAATACCGATAGCCATAATGGTCGACATATTTATATTCGATCTGCCGTCCGGAATCGTTTTCAGAATCAGTCTCTTCTGCTTGCCCTGTTGCGGACATCAACAACAGCAGTCCTGTCAATAATCCAGCGCGTATGATCATCTCCTGAGTCCAGCGTACGTCCGAATGTTTGTGTTCGCAGTGGTATTCGCGACCCTCCCGCCTCGCTCACAGACGGTTGGATCAAATGAGGGGAAACCATAGCTTTCATTGTTTACTATATCTTCCACCACTTGTGTCCGGGTCAGTGTATTCAAAGGTGCCTTGCCGAGTTCGGAACAGATCAGTGTGGCGCGCGATGTGGCTAGCAACTCGGCCAGCAGCGGCAGATAGCGTAGTGAACCGCGCTGCTTGAGCCGTTCATATTCATCCCGATATAGTGGGTACGAATGGGCATTAAAATTTGGATAAAACAGGCTCAGGTCGTTAAAGAATCCGGTCCGTAATTCATAGACCATGCGCAAATAATCCATTCCGCCCCCGGGCCTGAGGTGTCCATACCGCACTACAGCCAAATAGGAGGAATATTCCGGATGCCAGACAAGATTGGGTTTGATGTAAAAATAATCCAGTTTGGCAAGCATCTCTCCGCGGTTAAACAACATCACTGTCGAACGGTGTGTTTTGTCTTCACCACACAAGAGAACAAGTTCCCCGTAATAATCAGGTATTTGGTTGAGTGCGTGAGGTTCGGCAAAGTCGCTGCCGGGACAACCTGCGGGTTTGAGATACGATTGGCGGGCTATCAGTTTATTCGTTCTGGGTTCCTTCACCTCGATCACGCCGCCAGTCTGCACGGTTGTGTATGAATACCGATAGCCTTCGCGATCGACGTAGCTGTATTCAGGCGACGGAAGATGCTTTTCGGCCGATGGTTCACTTGCCAAGGCGACTATGCAACGAAATGAAGCTAAAATAGCAATTATAATCAATCCAATATGCATGATTATTTTATATCTGCGATATGCGGTACTCCATTTTAATGCTGGCGTGTGAAGAAATAATGTCAAGACACGGCCGACTCGGGTGAGTCGGCCTGTTTGGCCGTTATTCGAGCGACCAGAGCGACTTACCAGGCTGTTGCCGGTACGCGCAGGCGTTCGACCGGGATGTCGTTGATCAGGTGCGAATCGAAAATTTCGACCACGTCTTCCTTGGTGACTCCGCCGTAGAGAATGCCCTCGGGATAGACCAGCACATTGGCACCTTGGTCGCAGGGGCCGAGACAACCGGAATAGGTGATGGCGATGCGATCGTAGGCGTTGCGTTTTTGCAGTTCCTGCCAGAAGGTCTGCAACAGTTCGCTGCTGCCTTTTTGCGCGCAGGCGCCGCGAGGGTGGCCGGCCGGTCTGTTCTGGGTGCAGACGAACAGGTGCTTAACTGGTTTGGTCATGATTTGTTTCCCCTTTTAGTATAAATAAAATGAATTCCTTACGCCGGCTTGATGGTGGCATCGCCCAGCACGGCGGTCTGGCAGGCAAGCCGGTTTATCGGCTTCGCGCGCTTTTCCTGCAATAACCGTTTTTCCAGCGCGGAGGGGGTGGAAAGATTCTCCATCCCCGCCACGACCTCGATCATGCACTCGCCGCAATCGTTTTCGCGGCAGCCGTAAACGATCCCGGCTCCGGCTTTCTCGGAAACCGTGACAATGCGCGTGCCCATCGGTACGGTCACGGTGACGTCGATGTCGGCAAAGGTCAGTTTTGCTTTAGCCATGTCTGTTGTCCTTGTCAGAATTGCAGCGGAGCCACGTTGACATCACCGAAAACCTGCGTCTGGCAGGCGAGGCGGCAGGTTTTGCCAGCGAAATTTTCACGTTTTATTTTGGCCTGGAGTGCATCGAGATCGTCGATGGCGCGCCAGCCGTCGATGATCTCCTTGAAGGCGAAGAGCAACGTATTTTTCTCCATTCTGGACGGCTCGGAGAGATTTTCCGCACCTTGCAGCACTTCGAACATGCAGGTGCCGCAGTCGCCTTCGCGGCAGTTGTAGGCGATATACGAACCGACCGCTTCCGAGATTTCGATGATCCCGACGCCTACCGGCACGGTCACCGTGACATTGACGTCAGCGAATGTGACTCTGGCTTTTGCCATGATGTGTTTCTCCCAGTTAGATAGCTCGTAAACATGTTTTTCAAATCAGCGCGCCAGCAAATCGGCCATATCGATCTCGCGCGGTTCCGGGCTGCCGGTGAGCAAGCCGGCGATTTGCCGCCCAAAGTCCCGGCACTGCCCGAGTTCTTCCGCGGTTGGAATCAGTTTGACGCGGATCCCGGTCAGCGGCACGCGCATTTTCAGACCGCGCAGCCGATCTTCTATCAGCCGTACGGCTTCGCCGGACCAGCCGTAGGACCCAAAGGTGCCGGCCAGTTTGCCTTTTATGTTGATTTTTGCAAATGAGGAGAGCAAATCCCAGACGGGTTTGACCGCATCGCCGTTGATGGTCGGCGAGCCGACCAGCACGCAGTCGGTTTCTTCCACGAGGTCGACCAGGGGTTCGGTTTCGGCGCCTTCGAGGTCGTACAGCGAGACGCGCACGCCTACAATTTCGCAGGCGCCGTCGCGCACGGCCTCGGCCATCAGGGTGGTGTTGCCGTATGAGCTGATGTAGAAAATGATCAGCGTTTTTTCGCCCGCGCCGATATCGCGGTGCAGGCGCGGCGTGC
Organism: Sulfuriferula sp.; assembly: GCA_027311185.1. GTDB lineage: Bacteria > Pseudomonadota > Gammaproteobacteria > Burkholderiales > Sulfuriferulaceae > Sulfuriferula. Next base: position 249 of record DAICZK010000019.1, on the reverse strand, counting down.
TCAGTTCACGGTAGCGCTGCACGTAATGGCGCGGACGGTCGCGCAATATCGGGCCGTGGGTGGGGGCGATTACGCTGAGCTCCAGCGGCTCGATCAGAGCCAGCGCGTTGAGCACGTACTGCTTGAACGGACGCATGATATGCGAGAAATAATACTCGAACGAAAACCTGAAATCGCCGACGCGGTCGTTGAACAGGCGTTCGTCGCAAAAGTGGCAGCCGAACACGTCGCCGGAGAATAGCGTGGCTT
>DAICZK010000199.1 GCA_027311185.1 Sulfuriferula sp. | reverse complement strand
AGGTAATGCGGGTGTACACGAGCGGTGAGCGCAAAAAGGCTTTTTTCAGCGGTTGTCCGTCAGGGGTGTAGTAATCCCCTTTGCTATTGGCGACGGTTGACAGAATCGCGCGATAAGTATGTCCGCCATTAGTGAATTCGGCAGCCAGTATGCGGCCCGTCATCACGGGTACACCATCGTGGGAAAGCAGTTCATACACCACATTGAACCGGTCGCCTTTACGTAAATCCTGACGAAAGTCGATATCGGCAGAAAAAATTTGGGCGATTTGCGTGGCAATGCTGTCGGGAATGCCCGCTGCATCGGTCGCGGCGAACAGAGAGCCGTTAATCACGCCGGACTTCATGGCGGTCTGTGTGTCGAGATGGGCTGTCTGGGTTGAGGTTTTGAAGCTATTACCTTGCGCTGCGATGTCAAGCATCGTGCCTTGCGAATCGATATGGCGCAGCCACACGATGTTGCCCGCGCCGTTAATCTCCGCCTGTATGCGCTTGCCTGGGTGGATCTGGGTCAGCGCACGCGTTGCGTCGCGAGATTTTAGAAACAGCGCGATATTATCGTCGTTGACGCCCAGGCGTTGGAGGAAGCTCGTAACCGTATCGCCGCGCTCCATGCGATCTTCATGCCAGTAACTGGTGTTTTCGGGTGCATTGTCGGTCAGGTTGAGTTTCGCGGGTAAGGGCAGGTTTTCGATGACGGTTGCGATAGGAACTTGCGCGGTGTTGGTCTGCGGCGCTATACCAAAAGCCGCGACCATGCCGAACAGCGGCAGGCTGGATATGGCGATCAGCCATCGCAGTCGAATTTTGCGTGCATGCAAACGCTCACTATGCGTTAAAATGCTGGTTTTCCGTTTGCTTTCAATCATGCTGAATACTCTGAGGCTATCCAATGAGGAAGGATAACATAATGGTTCGCTTAGGAAAAGCCTGTTTTGATAAAGTGGCGGCGTCGCTTAGGCAATCCGGGGTTTGTGTTCACTACAATGAGGTTTGTAATGTCAGATAATGCCGATAACGAAGTAATGCAAATAGTCAAGCGCGGGTGCGACGAACTCATAGTCGAAAAAGAACTGGTCGAAAAGCTGGCCTGTGGTAAGTGCCTGCGCGTAAAAGCGGGGTTCGATCCGACGGCGCCCGATTTGCATCTGGGTCATACCGTGCTGCTCAATAAGATGCGCCAACTGCAGGACTTGGGGCACCATGCACTGTTTCTGATCGGCGATTTTACCGGCATGATAGGCGACCCTACCGGAAAAAATACCACCCGCCCGCCGTTGACGCGCGAACAGGTCGCGGCCAACGCGATATCTTATACGGACCAGGTTTTTAAAATTCTCGACCCCGAAAAAACCGAGGTGGTTTTCAATTCGACCTGGATGGACCCGATGGGGTCGGCCGACCTGATACGGCTCGCTGCTACTCATACTGTGGCGCGGATGCTGGAGCGAGACGATTTCAGCAAGCGCTACAAAAGTAATCAGCCGATTGCGATTCACGAATTTCTATACCCGCTGGTGCAGGGGTATGATTCGGTGGCGCTAAAAGCGGATATCGAATTAGGCGGCACGGACCAGAAATTCAATTTACTGATGGGACGCGAACTGCAAAAGCAGTATGGCCAGTCGCCCCAGTGCATTTTGACCATGCCGCTATTGGAAGGGCTGGACGGCGTGAACAAGATGTCCAAATCGCTGGGTAACTATATCGGAATTACCGAATCGCCGACAGAAATGTTCGGCAAGCTCATGTCGATCTCGGATGAATTGATGTGGCGTTATATAGAATTGCTCTCCTTCGCGTCTCTGGGAGCTATTGCCGAATGGAAGGCGCAGGTAGCGAATGGCGCGAACCCTCGCGACATTAAGGTGCGGTTTGCGCAGGAAATCGTTACCCGTTTTCATAGCGCCATGGCAGCCGCCGGGGCGTTGGAGGATTTCGAGTCGCGCTTTCGTCGGGGCGGCGTGCCCGACGATATGCCGCTGGTGCGACTAACGGCTGTTGACGGCGGGTTGGCGATCGCGCAAGTGCTCAAGCAGGCGGGGCTGACCGGTGGCACGTCCGAGGCGTTGCGCATGATAGAGCAAGGCGGCGTGCGGCTAGACGGCGATCGGGTGGAAGATAAAGGTCTGATCCTGATCGCAGGCAGCGAAGTCGTGGTGCAGGTGGGCAAGCGTAAATACGCGCGAGTAGTCATAAGCGATTAAAATCTGGGCCGCCAAAAAAATGGTTGACGGCAGGAAAAGAGTCGGTATAATTCGCTCCTCGTTGCGCTGGAAGTGAGGTGTGATGAATAATAGATTATTTATAATC
>DAICZK010000198.1 GCA_027311185.1 Sulfuriferula sp. | reverse complement strand
CACCACACCCACCAAGCTGAGCTTGAAGTCAGCGAATACTTTGCGGGCACGCGTCAGCGGTTTGAACTAGCACTCGATACCCCTGGCAGCGAGTTTCAGAGGTCAGTGTGGCAGGTGTTGCAAGCCATTCCCTATGGCAATACCGCCAGCTATGCCGAGCAGGTCGGCAAGCCGCAGGCCGTGCGGGCAGTGGCCGGCGCTAATGGCGCCAACCGCGTGGCGATTGTCGTACCCTGTCATCGGGTAATAGGGAAGAATGGTGCGCTGATCGGTTACGGTGGCGGTCTGGCGCGCAAGCAATGGTTGCTAGAGCATGAGCGGCGGTACGCTTAGGATAGATCGGTAACTGTGTGGTGAACCATCTCACGGTCGGCTCTCACATTGTTTCACGATAAAACCAGTCAGAAGCCTCTAAATCACGCACTTTTAAGGTAATATGGTTAATGCTGAAATTAAAATCTTGATTCTTCTGGTTAATCTGTCACGCTGTCATTCATCGCCTTGCGGTAAATAAAATATCACCGTCAATATTACGGCTAACGCTATCGGCAGCAGTGTCGCCGCACCGGTCAATACCACTGCGAGCGCTCCGTCCGGATTACGTCGATAGCGCCGCAAAATAAGGGTTACCGGTACGTTGGCCGCCAATGCGACCAGGAGCAATGCATTAATACGCAATGGCGTAGCCGAATAAAAACGGCCTACCAGCAATACGCTACCTAAGCTCATCACGACGACGGCGGTTCCGGCATGTCCCAGCAACACCCGGGGGTGCGGCCAATTCCATAGCAGCCACGCGCCCAGTATGGCCGCCAGCGCCCCGCCCAATTGCCCTAATAGCGTACTGCCGGTTAATACCGAGACGATGGCGGCGCCCGCCGACACGATCAACAGCGTCATGCCCGAATTCGCATTTCGCTGGGCATGCCGGTCGAAATACGTCCACGCCGCTAGCCACAGGCCGCTCGACGCGATTAAAATCAAGGCGGCATGGACTACCGGAAGCTGGGTTAATACCGGTTGTAGCAAGAGTATGGTGGCGAGAATGACTGTCGCCGCCTGTACGCCGAAACGCATCCCTTTGCCAAAATCCGCAAGATCATCCATTGCAAAGACCGGAAGTGTCCCTGCGATTAACAACGGCACCCAATCAAGCGCCTGGACCGGCGGCAGGGTAAATTTGCCGTAAATCAGATGGTAGGCGGTTAACATCGCCGCACTCATCGTCAACGCGCCCATCAGTAGCATGATTCGCGGAGAGAGCACATCGCGCAAGGCTACGAGGCCCAACGCCATACCGCCCATGACGACCAGCATTGGCCACGCCACGGTTTGCAACAACAGACTAGTCGTGATCGCAGAAGAAAAAAGATTCATTATATTTCTCCAGTATCGAAAATGAAGACAGGCAGTCATAGCTGCCTGTCGGGTGTTTTACTGACGTTTGCCTTCAATATTCAATTGCACCGTTATCGAATCACTGATGCCGTTGAGCATATAGTTCATGCCGAAGTCGCTGCGCTTGATCGTGGTGGCTGCGACGTACCCCGACCGATAACCACCCCAGGGATCAGGCCCGGCGCCTATGTGCCGAAAATTGAAAGTAACCGGTCTAGTCACGCCGTGCAAGGTCAGATTCCCGGTGAGCTGACCGGCATTCTTGCTTTGCCATTGCACCTTTGTGCTGGTGAATGACATGGTGGGAAATTGCGTTGCGTTGAAATAATCCGGTCCCAGCAAATCCTTGTTGCGCTGGGCAAAATTGGTATCCAAGCTGCCTATCGGGATTTGCACCGATACTCGAGCTTGATCGGAATCAGCCGAATCCAGGCTGAAACTGCCGCTAATCGTATCAAAGCGTCCCACCAATTCGCTGACGCCCAAATGTCCAACGGTAAAACTCACCATCGAATGAACCGGGTCGATTTGATAATTGCCGGCGGGGTTACTCGTTTGAACGTGGTAAGGATCTGCGGCGGCGGCAGGCAAAGCAGGGAAAGTCAGCAAAGTCAGCAGAGTCAAGCCGAACATAGCCTGGGTAAAACGGGGTTGGGTTATTACAGTTTTCAAGATTCTCTCCTTTAAATAAAAAATAAATAGGGACGTTATGTCAACGATAAATGCGTACCATCGCAAAATGGACGCGAGGCGGATTGACGGCAACCGCAGATTACCACCGTTTGGCTCTCCTGTAGTTCGATCTTGTAAGGCTCGTAACTGCTACCTTTATGCGTGCCATCGCAATAAGGCAAGTTTTTGGATTGGCCGCAGGCGCAAAGATAATAAGTGCCCGGATTCAGTTCTACGACAAATGGAACTTGTGGCATGACATTTCTCCTGAAAAAGATGCTTACTATTTAAAGTGTTACATGTTCGTATTATGATAG
>DAICZK010000197.1 GCA_027311185.1 Sulfuriferula sp. | reverse complement strand
TTGACGCGCGCCCTCACTTGTCTATTGATTGATATGAAAGATTTTGTTCAGTCGGGCGTATGAATCACTACGCCACTTCTTCTCAAAACTTCCCTATCAATCAATATCCTGCGTGATCATCACGCGAATTTATGCGAAATCCGGGCTAAAGAACTGGATAGACGCCATCTCTCGCGCTCAGGTTACGTTTCGCTATACGGAACAAGGTCCTGAAGGATTAATTCTGGGGAAAAAAGTATATGTCGTGTCGACCCGAGGCGGGCTCCATCGCGACACGCCAAACGACACTCAAACCCCATATTTGCAAACCTTGTTCGGTTTTCTTGGCATGAAGGATGTGCAGTTTATTTATGCCGAAGGGCTGGCAATGGGAGCGGATGCGGAACAGCGTGCGCTGATGTCGGCACAGCGGCAGATTGATGAGGCGGTGTCTGTCTATGTGACTAGTCTTGCAGCTGAATCCGATATTGCATAAATCCGTTATAATGAAGCCGTTCCCTCATCTCGACGAGGTCTCGCTGCTGCCTTATGTTTCAATACATCAAATGTTAAGTCTTGCCGAACTTGAGCGTCGAGTTCTTGAACTCGAGTCAGAGAACTCGCAACTCCGCATCGAGATAGAGCGGCTTGGCATATTGTTCGCCAAAGATGGGGTCGATGAGGCGGGGGGAATGGTTTTTGCGGAAGCCCAACTGCCTCAGCGCGAATATGCTCTCCGCTCCATGCTCGACAACATGCCGGCCATGATAGGGTATTGGGACAAGAATCTGCGTAATCGGTTTAGCAACAAGGCTTATTCAACCTGGTTTGGCGTATCCGCCGAGCAGTTGTTGGGCAAGCATATCCGGGAACTGCTCGGAGACGCGATGTTCCAGATGAATTTGCCTTATATTGAATCTGCGCTGCGCGGAGAGCCGCAGAAGTTTGAAAGAACGATCCCCGCCCCTAGCGGAAGCGGGGTGAGATATTCACTGGCGGAATATCTCCCCGATGTCGTTGACGGCGAGGTACAGGGTTTCTTCGCTCAGGTTTCGGACATCACAGCGTTCAAGCTGGCAGAATCCGAGCTTCGTATCGCCGCCATTGCCTTTAAGTCCCAGGAAGGTATTTCTGTCACGGATGCCCATGGGGTGATCCTGCGGGTCAATCCTGCTTTCGTCACTATCACCGGTTATCTGCCGGAGGAAGTCGTCGGCCAGACACCGCGCCTGCTCAAATCGGGTCGTCATGATGCGGTTTTTTATGCGGCAATGTGGGACGGCGTCCGGCGCACCGGGTCATGGCAAGGCGAAATCTGGAACCGGCGCAAAAACGGCGAGATATCTCCAGAGATTCTCACAGTCACGGAAGTTAGGGACGATGCTGGGCTGCTTACCAACTACGTCGCCACGGTGATAGACATTTCGGCGCGTAAGGCGGCGGAAGAGCAAATTCGCAATCTGGCTTTTTATGACACCTTGACCCAACTTCCCAATCGCCGCCTGTTGAATGACAGGCTGGCTCAAGGGATGGCCATCAGCAAGCGCAGCGGTCATTTCGGTGCGCTAATGTTTATGGATCTGGATAATTTCAAACCGCTCAATGATATGCATGGTCACGAAGTCGGAGATTTGCTGCTGATCGAAGTGGCGCGCCGGATCAGTCGATGTGTGCGTGAAGTGGATACCGTAGCGCGCTTCGGTGGCGATGAGTTTGTCGTGGTACTCAGCGAACTGGATGAAGACAAGATCAAATCCATCGTGCAAGCTCGCATCGTAGGGGAAAAAATTCGTGTCGCCCTGGCGGAACCCTATTTGCTGGTCACTCGGCAGGACAGCGCCGCGAACGGTATGATCGAGCATCATTGTACGACGAGCATAGGCATAGTGTTGTTCATCAATCATGAAGCCAGTGCGGAAGACATAATAAAGTGGGCCGATATGGCGATGTACGAAGCAAAAAATGGCGGACGCAATTTAATTCAATTTTACAATGCCGACTAGATGGCGTTTTGTCGGCTCCTGAATTTGCTTTATCATTGCCGGCAACGAATATAAGGGGGCACAAGCCTCTTCCGGGTCGAAAGTGACGCTTCGAAAAAGTTTGAACCGGACCTCTCGGCATGCCGCACTGACAGCATTTTTAGGAACCCGCCATCGTCCGTTCAGGCCCAAAAACAAGCCCTGCTGGTCTGCGAGCTTGACATGAATAATGTTGACAAAAAATGTCAGGAGGTTGATTATTCTTCCCATGAACCTTCCCTGCAGAAATTTACGACGAATGGACCACGCCCGATGCGTTTTGTGCATGCCGTGCTGCGTTCGTGATTTCAGTCAATGACAGGTAGATCACCCGACTGACGAAGAAGATTCTTCCGACAAGGCCACGGCTAATCCCCGTGGCCTTTTTGTTTTTTGACTTTGTGAAAGATGGACTATGAATACCCGTTGTCTGATGCCTGTCACTCCTCGACCCGATATCGTATTCGTGCGCGGCGCAGGTTCTTACC
>DAICZK010000196.1 GCA_027311185.1 Sulfuriferula sp. | reverse complement strand
CCGGTCGCAACGCGCACGGCGAATTAAGTCCGACAGGCCCCTAGGCGAGAGACTGCCCATCTCCGCCGCTTGAGCTGGGAGTAATCGATTTGCGTGCTAGCCGCCCATGGCGAAAGCCCGTCCTATCCCCGTCGTGACGCCCATGGCCAGGGCGCTCCAGAACGTCACGCGCAGGACCCCCTTGACGACGCCGGCTCCGCCTATATAAGCGCCAAAGCCCCCCAATAACGCGAGAAATAACAGCGAAGCGACGCCGATTACCGGCATGAGATGCGCGACTGGAATCACCGCGGCAATAGACAGCGGCAACGCCGCACCGACCGAAAAACTGCAGGCCGAAGTAAACGCGGCCTGCAAGGGGCGAGGCTTGGTGGTCGTCGAGAGGCCCAGTTCGTCGTGAGCATGCGCGCCTAGTGCATCATGCGCCATAAGCTGCCCGGCAACTTGCCTGGCAAGAGCCTGGTCGAGCCCACGTTTGATATAAATAGCCGTCAGCTCGCGCAGTTCGCTTTCGTAATCGGCTCCGATTTCCTTGCGTTCTTCATCGAGCGCCGCCCCCTCCGAATCTGCCTGGGAATGAACCGAAACGTATTCCCCGGTAGCCATCGACATCGCTCCGGCCACCAGCCCCGACACACCTGCAACCATAATGCTGTGATGCAGCGCATGTGAAGCCGAAACGCCGAGTATGAGACTGGACGTCGAGACTATGCCGTCATTGGCACCCAGAACTGCGGCGCGCAGCCAGCCCGTTTTCTTTATCCGATGAGGTTCGCGATGATGGACAGCCATTAAATTAGCCTTATGATTGGAGATGACAAAGCGGAGGTGCGATTCGTCAATGGATGATATCGGACAGCGGAATGGCAATCACCCAGCCGTAAATATTGGAAACGTAAAGCGTGCCGCCGACAATAACCGGGGAGGAAGGGCCGAACGCTCCGCCCAGATGCTTTTTCGCCAGCAGGGTGCCGTCGGCGACCCGGATTGCGGCGATATCCCCCGATTTGTAAGGCACATAGGCGACACCGTCGGCCACCGCTGCCCCGGAGCGGATTTGTGCGCCCAAATGTACCCGCCACAATTCGCGCCCGGTTTTGAGGTCGAATGCAGAATAATCGCCGGTGACCGGGCTGCCTTCAAACACCTTTTCGCCCGCGATCATGGGTGTAGCGGTTTTCATTGCGGGGGGGACGGGTCCGCTGCCGAACTGTTGTTGCCACATGATTTTGCCCGATGCGGCGTTTAGCGCCAGCAATACATTAGCCACCGGTTTCGCCTTGTTGCCAGTATCCACGGTCGCTTCCTGAATGACTAGCCCACCAGCGTACGCAGGCGTGCAATCGCCTATGCCGGTCGCGACCAGTTTTGGAATCGTCATTTTCCAGACGATGGCGCCGGTTTCTTTGTTCACGGCATAAAAATAATTGGGATCCGTGCCGCCCAGATATAAATAATCGCCGGCGAGTACGGGCGACGACATGCTTACAAAAGAACCCAGATCTGTGCTGAAAATCAACTTGCCCGTGACCGCATCAAGTTTGTACATATGGCCGTCACCGGTGCCGATATACAAAAATCCCTGGTCGTAAACAGCCGTAGGCATCGCTTCGCCGGGAAAATGGTAGACCCACAACTTTTTGCCGGTTTTGGCGTCGAGTGCATACATGGAATTCAGGCCGGGGCCGCGGGTCGGACGCTTGCCCTTAACGTAGAGCATGGTGTTGGCATAATTGAAATACGCGTTGCCGGTGGAAACGAACACGCGGCCGTCGACCACCAGCGGGTTGCTCATGGTCATGTTCCAGCCGTAGTGCGCCCAGATGAGCTTGCCGTTGAGCGCGTTGAGCGCATAAGTGTAACCATTGTCGTCGCCCGCATAGACTACGCCGTTGACCACGGATACCCCGACCGGCATGCCGATGTTGTAGGCCGTGGTTGAAAAATTGTTATCGAGTGCCGGTCCGTCCAGCGGAATGGATCCGGCGCCGCCGAATTTCCAGGCCACGCCTTTGCGCAGTAATTCAGGCGCGTCACCGGGCAAGGTAAAAACGGCGTTGCGTTCTGGATTGGCGGCATAAGTGTGCCACGATTGCGGGAAGTATTTTGCTACTGATGCATCAGGAATGTTTTCGGGGAAATACTGATAGGGGAACTCGGCTGCGACCGGGTCAGACGATGGCGCTTCTGCCGAGGTTGCGCCATGCGCCAAGGAACTACTGACGAGACAGCTTGCTGCCAGCAACGCGACTAATTTCGATAGGGGATGCCGTTGGGCAGACCGGCGCGGATTCAAAGCTGGGATATTCATGGGTAACTCCTGTGGGAGCTGACTTCCCGCGCGAGAACAATTATGTGCAAATCCATCTTCGTGCAACATGTTCGGGCGGTTGGCCAGTCAGATGCAGTGGACAAAGTCAATCCTGTTGAGGGTGCGGCTACGGTCGTACACTTCCATTGAATATAGCGCAGACCCGTTTGTCAAGCGCGGCGATGTTTACCGATGAAGATAGCTTGCGCAATTCAGGAACAGGTCGATTTAGCCAAATAGTGTGGGACGCAATATGTGGTCGCAGGAGCAGGCTTGCCCGCTCCTGCAAAAAGGCCTGCAAAAATGGCCATAAAGACTAATCAGTGCTTCCCTAGGGAAGCGCTGATTTAGTCGAATGTCACAACACGCAATTCGTAGGAGCGGGCTTGCCCGCGATTCGGCGGACATTGATCGCGGGCAAGCCCGCTCCTACGAATTGCGTCTCGTGAA
>DAICZK010000195.1 GCA_027311185.1 Sulfuriferula sp. | reverse complement strand
GGATTTTGTTTCGTAGGGAAGTTTTATGAAAGCGTGGCGTAGTGGTACATACGCCAAATTGAATAAAATTTTCATACGAAACAAAAGACCAGTGAGGGCGCGTGTTAATTTATGAAATATCCGGGCTGATTTAATGCGAGAGTATAAATGATCTGATACGCGAATTCCCACAGAAGCCAGGCAAAGGGTATAAGGCTGGGCGCAAGTCATAAATGTGCTGACACCGCACCTCACTGTGCGGCACACGAATTTTTTATCATTTTCTGAAGACGAAGGACAATAAACGTAAAATGGTTCTTGTTTCATCCAACGCTGATTTGGCCAACGGTAATTGTCAAGGTAGTTGAGACATTTTCGTGATTTAGGCGGCTAAGCGATTTTCGCAGATGTGGCCCGGCAAGGCGTCATCGAGGATATTTTTTCGGAGATTATTTATTAGATAAAGAATTCTCCGCACTCAGAACGCTCCGTGCCGCTATCGCTGCGTTGCTGACGCCCTTGCCAGCGAATCCCGCATCCGCTGCGATTCTTTCCTGGCCTCGGTCAGGAGCCGATCCCAATCATCAGGCGGATGCCCGCTTGCCAGCATCTTGCGGAACATTCGGTAGGCATCGTCGCCGCTCTCGTAGGCGCGCTTGGTGTCCTCGTCGTTGACCCACGCATACACGATCACCTTGCTGGGCGCGTGATAACGGAAGAACAGCCGGTACTGCTGGAAAAACTTCGCCCGGAACCAATGCTTGTGATCGTCACCGAGAGTCCCACCCTGACGGTACTCCGGTCGCGCCGGATCTTGCAGAATAACATCAAACGCCAGCTTGGTAATCGCGGCCAGTCGCTTGCTGGCGTTCCTTTTCAGGTACCCGTTCGGGTCCTTCTGCCTCAGGGTCTCGACCTGCTGTGCCAACGCTTCAATCTGCGCCAGAAACAACGGATGGGCGAAGACCGTCCAGCCGTGAATGACCAAGGGGCCGGACTTACCTGCAGTCATTCATCGTCTGCCGAAAGGCCTGCATCGAGATCGACTCCGACGTCACCGACCAAGGACTGGAGCCGTTGGACGAGGCCAGCATCCACGGACAGCAGGCGCTCAGGATGACAAGTGATGTCGTGGGCAAGGAAGCCCAGGAACGCCTCAAGCACAGGGTCATCTTGTCCGGAGGCTGCAGCACGCGTCAGCACGACTTCGCCCCCGGGGCGGATGGTGTAGTGGATCTTGTCCCGTTTGCCCAAGCGCAGGGCAAGACGCACGGTTTCCGGCACGGTGGTCTGGTAACGGTCAGTCAGAGTGGATTCGACTTCGAGGGTAGCGGCCATGGCTGCCTCCTGCGGTAATTGGGTTGACGTCTGAATGGTAATGCAATTGCATTGCCATGTCAATGCAGTTGCATTACCATTGGAGGCGCTCGGCTTGAATGGGTGTGTTTTGGCCGCGGCAACTCGCGGGCCTTGCCACGAACTGATGTTCCCCTAGTTTTTCGTCTTCCAAGAGCGGGGTTTCGTGCTACCTGTTTTTCCTCATACTGAGCTATCCGCCCAGTTTGATCGTGATTTTACATCATCTTTGGGAGACGAAGTTTCGGGGGAAGCTCACTCCGCCCGCAAATGCGGAAACAGAATCACGTCGCGGATGCTGGCGCTGTCGGTCAACAGCATGACCAGCCGGTCGATGCCGATGCCGCAACCGGCGGTGGGCGGCAAGCCATATTCGAGCGCGCGGATGTAGTCGGCATCATAATGCATGGCTTCCTCGTCGCCCGCGTCCTTTTGCCGCACTTGCGCCATGAAGCGCTCGGCCTGGTCTTCGGCGTCGTTCAATTCCGAAAAACCGTTGGCGAGTTCGCGCCCGGCGATGAACAATTCAAAGCGCTCGGTGATTTCCGGGTTGGTATCGGAACGCCGCGCCAGGGGCGAGACTTCAGCCGGATAATCGACGATGAAGGTGGGCTGCATCAGCAGGGCTTCGGTGGTTGCCTCGAAAAAGCTCAGCTGCAAGCCGCCCAGGCCGTCAGTCGACTGGTATTTGGTTTTATGCGTTTCGAACCACGCCGTCAGCCAGTCTTTGTCGTTGAGTTGCTCGACCGTGTATACGGGATGATACTGGCGGACGGCCTCGACTATGCTCAGGCGCGCAAACGGCTGCGAGAAGTCGATGATCTCGCCGTTGTAATGAATCTGCTCACCCCCGACCGCCGTGCGCGCGGTGTCACGCAGCAAGGTCTCGGTGAAATCCATCAGGTAACGATAATCGCGATAGGCCTCGTAGAACTCCATCATGGTAAATTCGGGATTATGTCTGGTCGACAAGCCCTCATTACGAAAATTGCGATTGATTTCGAAGACTTTTTCCAGACCACCGACGACCAGCCGCTTCAAATACAGTTCGGGGGCGATACGTAAAAACATCTCCATATCGAGCGCATTATGATGGGTTACAAACGGTTTCGCACTCGCGCCGCCAGGGATGGGATGCATCATCGGCGTTTCGACTTCCAGATAACCGCGAGCTATCATGAACTGGCGTATCGCCTGGACTATCTTGAAACGGGTCATGAACACCTGGCGCGATTCGTCGTTGGTCATGAGATCGACGTAACGCTGACGGTAAGTCTGCTCCTGGTCGGTCAGGCCGTGGAATTTTTCCGGTAGCGGGCGCAACGATTTGACCAGCAGACGCACGTTGTGCACCTGCACGGTGAGTTCGCCGGTCTTGGTGCGGAACAGTACCCCCGTCGCGCCGACGATATCACCGAGATCCCAATGTTTAAAATCCTGATGC
>DAICZK010000194.1 GCA_027311185.1 Sulfuriferula sp. | reverse complement strand
CCTTGCAGCAGGCCCGAGCCGCGGCGATTGCAGCGGCATTCCACTCGGAACGCGGGTCGGGCAGCCGAGCCTGAGCGTCGCATTCGCAACGCGTCCTGACCTGCCATCGAGCCAATCTGATCAAATAGGCGTATCCAGCCGGGCCGATGGATACGGTACCCGGAAACGGGAAATTGAGACTGGCGATCACATAGACCACTCCGCCGCCCAATGCAACGGTAATTTCGCCGCCGTTTTTGCAGAGAGAGTGCCAATGGGGTTCAGCATGGAAAGCCTGGAGTTGCTGTTATTGATTGCTGCAATGGTTGCAATGCTGACGCGCAGGCTGCATATACCGTACAGCGTAGGGTTGGTCGCTACCGGCATCAGCCTGGCGCTATTTTCGGTACCGATCGATATTTCTCTTACCAAAGAGTTGATTTTTTCCACGCTGTTACCGCCGCTGATTTTCGAAGCTGCGTTCTTTCTGCATTGGAAGGAATTGCGCCGCGACTTCTGGTTGATCACCGCGCTGGCCAGCATCGGCGTTGTCTTGTCCGCAGCCGTTACTGCTGTAGGGATGCATTATTTCGTCGGGTGGCAGTGGATCGGGGCTTTGGTGTTCGGCGTGCTAATCGCGGCGACCGATCCCGTTTCCGTAGTTGCCACCTTCAAGGAAGCGGGGGTGCGGGGTCGCCTGCGCGTTCTGGTCGAGGCGGAAAGCCTGTTCAACGACGGAACTGCCGCAGTGCTGTTCGGTGTCGCGCTCGCTATCGCTGCAGGTAGCGAAGTGACCCCGGCCTTTGTCAGTCTGGCGCTGATCAAAACGGTGGGCGGCGGCATCCTCGTCGGCGCACTGGTCGCGTGGGTAATGATGTTTCTGGCGGGTCATACCAGCGATCATCTGGTAGAGATCACTTTTACTACCATTGCGGCGTACGGTTCATTCCTTATGGCGGAGCATTTCCACCTGTCCGGCGTGCTCGCCACCCTGACAACCGGGCTGATGATGGGCAATAGCGGATCGAAGTCGACGATCTCAACGCGCGGACACGAGGCGGTGGAGGCGTTTTGGGAATATATTGCATTTGTTGCCAACTCGCTGATTTTCCTATTGATAGGCGTGCGTGAGGCGCAGCAGAATTTTTCCGCGGTGTGGGCGGCTATTGCGATTGCAATCGTATTGGTGACGATTGGTCGCGCGGTGGCCATCTATCCGGTTTGCTGGCTGTTTTCAGGTAGCCGCCTGCGCGTGTCTGCGCGCCACCAGCATGTGCTGGTGTGGGGCGGGCTGCGCGGGGCGCTGGCATTGGCATTGGCGCTGGGCCTGCCGACCGGCATCCCACACCACGACGAAATCGTCACTGTAGCGTTCGCCGTGGTGGCATTTTCGGTTTTCGTTCAGGGGTTGACCATGGCGCCGCTGCTGCGCCGCATGGGCGAGATCCCGACAAATAAGGAATAAGCCTTGTTCGGCTGTCGACAACACAATCTCATCCATTATTGGGGACCTTCTGCGGCTTGGAAAGCAAATACGCGTATAATTTTAAACACGAGGAATTGTGAAGGGGATACGGTCATGCAAACTTACGAAAAGGACGTCGCCGCTTGGTCAAGTGAACAGGCACGGCTGCTTCGCGCGGGTCGCTTTGACCTCATCGACATTGAACATGTCGCAGGGGAGATTGAAGACGTGGGTAAAAGCGAGCAACGCGAATTGGCTAGTCGTATGGCAGTGTTGCTCGCGCATCTGCTCAAATGGCGGTATCAACCGGAAAGGCAAGGCGCGAGCTGGGAAAAAACAATCAAAGCCCAACGCAAGGAGATTCAATATGTATTGGATGAATCGCCTAGCTTGCGTCCAAAATTGCAGGAAACCAAGTGGTTAGACATGGTTTGGGCAACGGCGGTAGCTCAGGCGGTGAGCGAGACGAATCTCGATTGTTTCCCAGATGCCTGCCCCTGGGTCATGGAAGACGAGGCGCTGTCGGAAAGTTGGTTTCCCGCTGATATTTCGGGCCAGAAGTCCAGTCCACGGTAAGTTTGGAAAAGCCACTGTTCCCCATGAGGCTACTCATGGCACGCCAGCTAGTTGCTGGGGATTACCTTGCGACTCAGGATTTTTGGTTGTGTGCGAGTCATTTTGCAGGATCGTTTCGAAACGCCGTTCACTAAAGTATAGTAATGGTTGGTTAACGCTTCCATTCTGGCACATTGATGCCGTGTGGGGGAGTGGGCGTCCATACCATTACTATACCCGTCTGTGGAAACCCGGGGTAGGTGAAACTGATCGGCCATCTCTTGACCCCAACATGTCTTAATACTGGAGATTTTCCGCGTAACGGGCGATGGTTGTTTAAAACATAGTGTCGCGCAAGCCGGATTTCGTGAAGCCTATTGATCTGGCCAGAATATGTTTGAACCTGTTCCAGGTCCCGTTTGCCGCACTCGCAAGTTATTCTGAGAATCGGAGTTTAGACTACAACTTGGCTGGATCAATGGGAAAAAAACTGAGAACAGTTCAGAGGCAATAATTCCTTATTGTACGTTATCGTACATAAAATATTTCTGTAGGTATGTATTCTGATTGCAAAGGGTTCAATGCGTCAAGATACGAGAAACATACTTAATTTATGTCCCGAGGCCAGTTTGTTTTCGACCATGCGCATGTTACCGCTTTGAACGTTGCTTATGGTTAGGGACTCACCACGGTTTGGCTTTTGCGCCTGTCCGCGCGAATTTCTATTCCCCGCCAGGAACAAGGAAATTCACGGAAAAAGAATACCAGAACCTGGGCGATACCAGATGGGACTACGAATATTACGT
>DAICZK010000193.1 GCA_027311185.1 Sulfuriferula sp. | reverse complement strand
CTGTCGGCGCAGGCGGTTAAATAGGACGAGAGGGCGCGATGGTACAGCTCGCCGCCATGGTGGGATCCGCGGCTGGACATTGGGTACACCTGCCGAGTCCTAAGCAACACTTGCTGGTGGCCTGCGGGGCGGCGGCAGGCTTGGCTGCCGCCTATAACGCACCCATCGCCGGGGCGTTGTTCGTCGCTGAAATCGTGATAGGCACCATCGCCATGGAGAGTTTCGGCCCGCTCATCGTTGCCTCGGTTATCTCCAATACAACTATCCACGAGTTCCTCGGTTACGCCCCGGTATATGAAATCCCGGCATTTCAGTTTAAATCCAATTGGGAGCTGTTTTTTTACGCCGCATTGGGTTATCTGCTGGGTCACCTCGCACCTTCTTTTATCAAACTACTGGATCGCAGCGAAAACCTGTTCGCACGCACCAAGCTGCCTCTTACCCTGAAACTGGGGCTGGGCGGTTTGGCCGTAGGCGTGATATCCATGCTCTATCCGCAGGTGTGGGGTAACGGCTACAGCGTAGTAAACAGCCTGCTACACCAGAACATCGCCTGGCAATTGCTTGCCATGGTGCTGATCTTCAAAATCATCGCCACAGCAGCGACTATCGGTTCCGGCGCGGTGGGAGGGGTATTCACTCCCACCCTGTTTATCGGCGCGGCGTTTGGCTCGCTATTCGGCACGGCGCTAGGCGCGATTTTCCCTGGTATGACTTCGCCATCCAGCGCCTACGCCATAGTTGGCATGGGGGCGTTTCTGGCCGCCGCCACCCAGGCGCCGCTGATGGCGATCCTGATGATTTTCGAGATGACACTGGATTACAAAATCACATTGCCTCTGATGCTGGCATGTGTGATCGCCTACACCGTCGCGCGCGAATATCGCGGCAGCGAGTCCATCTACGCCGGCGCACTACGGCGCAAGCGTGGGCTCCATGCCGAAACGCCGGCCCCCGACAGCAAAACACATTGAACTGACTGCACGCCGGTCAGGGATCAATCGGGCAAAGATCACGCAAACGAAACAAGCGGATATGTCAAGCAAGTCTAGGCATGGCTCGTGAGATCGACGCCCGCGTCGGCTGCCAGCACCTTGATCAGCGAAGACGCATTCTCCTCGCCCCATCCGGCCTCAACGGCGCGTTCAATGGTACGGACCGTCGCGCGCGTGCCTGGGATAGCTACGCCTAGCCGGTCAGCGAATGCTTGAATCAGCTTGCCGTCCTTGAGCATGAGTTTGAGTGCAAAGCTGGGTGAGTAGTCGCCGGCGATCACTGCAGCACCAACCCCGTCAAAGATCGGGGAACGGAAATCAGTGACCTTAAGAACATCGAGAACATCGTCGAGATCGAGGCCCGCTTTTTTTGCGAGTGACAATGACTCACCGAGTGCTTCGAATTGCGCCGCCACGATCAGGTTCCCGACCAGCTTCATGCGAGCGCCGTTGCTGGCGTCGCCCATGTAGTGAACGGTTGCACTGATCGGTTCCAGCACTTCCAGCGCGCGCTCGAAAATGTCGCGCTGGCCCCCGACAACCACCCACAAGCCTCCCGATGCGGCCTCGTTCTTCGATCCGAAAACGGGAGCATCGAGGAACGAAACACTCCTGCGAGCGTAGGCTGCCGCTTCTTGCGCGCTGGTCTCAGGATCAATCGTCGAGAGGTCGATGACAATAGAATCTGAATCAACCAGGTCGGCTAACCCTCTTGGTGCAAGCACAACCTGATGCACGGCCGCGTCGTCAGACAGGCTATACATGACGAAATTGGCGCCGTGAACCGCATCCGAAAGTGTCTCGGCGCGATGAGCGCCCAACGCTTCCATCGCAGAGACGGGAGTCTCGCTCCGGTCCCATACAGTGACTTGATGGCCAGCACGAAGGAGGTTGACCACCATCCCGCGACCCATGGTTCCCAGTCCGATGAATACAATTCTACTCATGATAGTCTCCGTTGGTTCTCGTTCGCATAGCCGCATAATTTAAAATGCTCGGTGTTTTTCGAGAGTAAGGCGCTTTATACTTTGTCTGCTGCAAATTCCTTGATAATCTCTTTGTTAAAGGCAGGCAAATCTTTAGGACTGCGACTGGTTATAAGTCCATTGTCTGTTACTACTTCCTTATCCATCCAGTTGACCCCGGCATTAATCAGGTCAGTTTTCAGCGAAGGATAGGAAGTCATGTCCCTGCCTTTGACCATACCAGTTTCAATCAATAATTGCGGCCCATGACAAATAGCCGCTACCGGCTTACCCGCCTCTAAAAACGCCGATGCAAAAGTAATATATTCTTTTTGCACTCTCATTTTATCGGGATTAAGAACGCCGCCCGGTATCATCAATGCGTCATAATCATCGCTATTGGCTTTTGTTAAACTCACGTCTACCGGCAGTTCTATCGACCAATGATCCGTATCCCAGGCTCTTAACTTTTGCTGCATGGAAATAACGTGCACAATCGCACCAGCGTCTTCCAGCGCTTTTTTAGGGCTGGTTAATTCAACTTCTTCAAAACCATTTTCTGCGACAATGGCTATTGTTTTACCAGTTAAATCGGATTTAATCATGATTTCTCCTGCGTATTTTAAATGACATGGGCATAAACCATCGTGGAAAATCTGCGCCGTCCGTCGTTACTGTCGATAACGTCTTGGGAATTCGATCATGGTTAAATCGAATTCCTTCAACATTCTGACCTACGCTAATATCCCCTTTTTTTCATTGCGGCTTCTATGCGTTATCGAACATATTAAAAATTTCAGCAGAACCTCTAGGAGCCTGTCGGACTTAATTCGCCGTGCGCGTTGCGACCGGAAAACGATGGCTGCAAGGCGCGAAGCGCAGCGA
>DAICZK010000192.1 GCA_027311185.1 Sulfuriferula sp. | reverse complement strand
GTATCATCAGCTGGCAATTCCTCGGCGACAAGCCCGATTACGCATATGCGGACTGGGATCACCCGGGCACGACCGCGGAGGAATTCTCCTGGCTATGCGCATGCATCCATAACGCCGGGCACGACATT
Organism: Sulfuriferula sp.; assembly: GCA_027311185.1. GTDB lineage: Bacteria > Pseudomonadota > Gammaproteobacteria > Burkholderiales > Sulfuriferulaceae > Sulfuriferula. The sequence continues at coordinate 2,744 of DAICZK010000192.1, read as the reverse complement.
TACATCGCCGATTATGCCGACTTGGGCGTTTATAGCTGCCGCATCATCATTCCCGGCATGTCGGAAATTTATCCTGTCGACGATCTGGAATGGGATAACAACAGCATCGCCAACGACTTGCGCGGCGCCATATTGAATTTGCCCAGTCTCAACGACGACGAATGCCGGGCGCTACTCGACGCGCTCAACGAACTGGGGGTCGCAGACGGGCAGCCCGTCGCCGCTTTCATCGGCCTCGCCGCCGACCCGGAGTCGCACTGGAAGGATTTGCGCACCGGCGAACTGAAAACGCTGATCGCGCTCGCGCTGGGCGACACCGAGGCCGTACTCGAAGGTTGCGAATGGATCAGGAACTTCGCCCACATGGACGCAGCGCGCCGCGTGCTCTACCGCTGCATCGCCACATTACTGACCATGCCCGACGCAACGCCCTATCGCGCCAGTCTGGATTTGCTGTACGGCAAAGAGGCAGTGGAACAGGCGCGCGCCGCGCTCGGCGGCCAAAGCCGCTTCCTCGGCCTGGGCGCGCCGGGGCTGGATCTGAATGGTTGCGAACTGCATCAGCGACTGCTTGCGGCCTATCGCAAGGTATCTGCGCTATGCGTTTAAAAACCACCGTATTTGCCGGGGCATAAAATAACAAAAAAGTAAGATTACGTGCCGTTTCATCATTGGCGCACAGTACCGACGTATCACAGAAGCTTCATAAAAACTGTCATATTGCCATGCTAGACTGCCGATTTGATATGTTGAGTAAGGAATAGCCACCATGCGCGTCCTGTCAGCCTGCTGTGTTCTGTCTACTGTATTAATCATTCTGGGCGAACTGTGCGCGAGCGCGGCATGGGCATCTCCGCCCTTGCAAACAGCAGGCACCCAGTTGCCGACCGGCGTCAGGATCACTCCCACCGCAGCGAGCGGAGCGCGGTTCGAGCGTATGAACCCCGACTTGGCCGCCTTGCCCGATTTCCAGGCCGGACAGGCAGTTTCTACGGCGCTGAGCCCGAACGGAGACACACTGCTTGCACTGACCAGCGGCTATAACCGCAACCGCGACGCGGACGGCAAAATCGACCCCGCCGCTTCCAATGAATATGTCTTTGTCTACGATGTCAAAGGCAAAATCCCGATCAAGCGCCAGGTGCTCCAGGTGCCCGATACTTTTTCCGGCATCGCCTGGCAAGGGGACGGGCGGCGTTTCTACGTCACCGGCGGCGTGGACGACAATGTGCACCGTTATGCATTGCGGCACGACAAATGGACGGAAATCATGCCCGCCATCGCTCTGGGTCACACGCAGGGATTGGGCGTGGGCGTTCGTCCGATGGCGGCTGGTATTGCAGTCAGCCCGGACGCAAAGCATTTGCTGGTCGCCAACCTGGAAAACGACAGCGTCTCCGAGATCGATCTGACGCGACTGAGTTCACCGCGCGAACAGGATCTGCGGCCCGGCAAGACCAATCCCGCGCAGGCGGGCGTGCCCGGCGGAGAGTTCCCGTTCTGGGTCGCGTATCGGGGTAATGATCGGGCTTATGTGAGCAGCATGCGCGACCGCGAAATAGTCGTCCTGCGCACCGGCGCCGCAGGACTGGCGGTGATAGGAAGAATCCCGGTGGGCGGCCTGCCGACGCGCATGCTGCTCAATCGCGCGGGAACCCGCCTGTATGTCGCCAACGCCAATAGCGATACGATCTCAGTCATCGACACGGCAACCGAGCGCGTCATCGGCACGCTGGGCACTACGGCGCCTGCCACGGCTTATGCCAACGCCAATCAATTAAAGGGCAGCAACCCCAACAGCCTCGCCTTGTCTCCCGACGAAAAAACCCTGTATGTCACCAATGGCGGCACCAATTCCGTCGCCGTTATCGATCTGGACGAACGGCAGGGCAAGCCCGGCGTGCGCGGCCTTATCCCTACCGGATGGTACCCCAATTCGGTCAGCGTCAGCCACGACGGCACCATGCTCTACGTAGTCAACGGCAAGAGCATGGCGGGCCCTAACCCCGGCGCCTGCCGCGACACACTATCCACCGACAACGCCGATTCCGTTGCCTGCCGCGCGCGCAACCTCTACATCTGGCAATTGACCAAAGCCGGCTTCCTCGCCGTGCCGGTACCGGATCAGACGGAACTGGCCGCGCTGACGCGGCAGGTCGCCTACAACAACAACTGGGCAGATTTCCACGACCAGGCCGAGGCCGAGCGTGTCATGGCTCAGGTTCGCTCGCACATCAGACACGTCATCTATATCGTCAAGGAAAACCGCACTTACGATCAGGTGTTGGGCGATCTGCGTCCGGGTAACGGCGACGCGGCGCTCGACCTGCTGCCCGAACCGATCAGCCCCAACCACCACGCCCTGGCACGCCAATTTGTCACGCTGGACAACTTTCTGGTCAGCGGCGCCGCCAGCAACGACGGCTGGATCTGGTCTACGGCAGCACGAACGAACGAATACGCGGAAAAAGACATCGCGGTCAACTACGCGCGGCGCGGCCTGAGCTACGACACCGAAGGCGAAAACCGCAACATCAACCTCGCGCAGGCCGACCCCGCCGCGCGGCGCGAGCACGACCCGCGCATCCCCGACGACCCCGATCTGCTGCCCGGCACAACCGATGTCGCAGCCGCGGACGGGCCGGACGGCGAGAGCGGAACCGGATATCTGTGGGACGCGGCGCTACGCGCGGGTATCTCGATCCGCAATTACGGTTTCTATGTCACCAACTACGATCCCAGAC
>DAICZK010000191.1 GCA_027311185.1 Sulfuriferula sp. | reverse complement strand
TTTCACATTTGTTCGCGATGCCTCGCGGGCAAACAGCAATCGTATCTCACCCAAAGCAAGGAGACGAAAAGATGCAGATCGGCATGATAGGACTGGGGCGCATGGGCAGCAATATGGTGCGACGATGGATGCGGAACGGTCATCGTTGCGCGGCGTACAGCCGTCATGCTGATGTTGCCGACGCACTGCGCGCGGAGGGTGTTTCGTGTAGCACTACGCTGCCGGATTTTGCCGCCGGCCTGGACAGGCCGCGGGCGATCTGGCTAATGCTGCCGGCCGCGGCGGTCGACGGCGTGCTCGACGAGCTTCTGCCGCTGCTCGAAGCGGGCGATATCGTGATCGACGGCGGCAATTCGTTCTGGCGCGACGACATCCGGCGCGGCAAGGCGCTCGCCGAGAAGGGCCTGCACTATATGGACGTCGGCACGAGCGGCGGCGTTGCCGGGCTGGAACGCGGTTATTGCCTGATGATAGGCGGTGAAAAAGACACTGTCCTGCACCTCGATCCGCTGTTTGCCGCACTCGCTCCGGGCGTCGCTGCCGCGCCACCTACTCCCGGGCGAAACCTGCCGGGAGCCACTGCCGAGCAAGGTTATCTGCATTGCGGCCCGCACGGCGCCGGGCATTTCGTCAAGATGGTGCACAACGGCATCGAATACGGCTTGATGGCGGCTTACGCTGAAGGCTTGAATATCCTGCGCAATGCCGATATCGGCAAGCGCGAGCATGAGCACGACGCCGAAACCACGCCGATGCGCGATCCGGAGTATTATCAGTTCGAACTGGATCTTCCCGAGATCGCGGAAGTCTGGCGGCGCGGCAGCGTAGTGGCTTCCTGGCTGCTTGATCTGACGGCGGCGGCGCTGGTTGGGGACGCTGACCTCGGCGGCTATTCGGGGCGCGTGTCGGATTCGGGCGAGGGGCGCTGGACTGCGCTGGCGGCGATTGACGAAGGCGTGCCGATTCCGGTGATCAGTGCGGCGCTATTCGAGCGCTTCAGCTCGCGCGGCGATGCCGATTATGCTAACCGCGTGTTGTCCGCGATGCGCAAACAGTTCGGCGGGCACGACGAAAAACCGGACGGATCGCAACATGGATAATACGCAAAGCCGTACGACGAGCGCCGATGCGCTGGTGATTTTCGGCGTGACGGGCGATCTCGCGCACAAGATGATCTTCCCCGCCCTCTATGCGATGGCCAAGCGCGGCACGCTTACCCTGCCGGTGATCGGTGTTGCCGGTTCGTCGCTCAGCCCCGCGCAATTGCGTAAACGCGCGACCGAGAGCATCAGGCAGAAGGGCAAAATCGAAGACCGCGCTGCGCTGGACCATCTGCTTTCCTCGCTGCAGTATGTGGGTGGTGATTACAATGCCCCGGCGACCTTCGATGCGCTTAAACAGGCGCTGGGCGATGCCCGTCGTCCGGCGCATTATCTTGCCATTCCGCCCACGCTGTTCGAGACGGTGATCAACGGACTCGGCGCTGCGGGTCTGGCCGATCAGGCGCGCGTTATCGTTGAGAAACCGTTCGGGCGCGACCTCGCCTCGGCGCGCGAGCTCAATCGCGTTGCGCTGTCGGTTTTTGCGGAAGACGCTATCTTTCGTATTGACCACTACCTCGGCAAGGAAGCGATCATGAATATTCTTTATTTTCGCTTCGCCAACTCTTTTCTCGAACCGATCTGGAACCGTGATCACGTGGCCAGTGTGCAGATCACGCTGGCCGAGGATTTCGGCGTGAAAGATCGCGGCACCTTTTACGAAAGCGCGGGCTGTCTGCGTGACGTCATCCAGAATCATCTGTTTCAGATCGTCGCCTTGCTGGCGATGGAGCCTCCGGCTTATCAGGGTTTTGGCGCCGTACACAGCGAAAAGGCCAAAGTGTTCCAGGCCATGCGCCCGCTACGGCCGGACGATGTAGTGCGCGGTCAGTATGCCGGTTACCGCAAAGAGCCCGGCGTGGCAAAGAATTCGGATGTCGAAACTTACTGCGCACTACGCATGTTTATTGATTCGTGGCGCTGGGAGGGCGTGCCGTGGTATCTGCGTTCGGGCAAGTGCATGGCGACAACCGCCGGTGAAGTGCTGGTAGAACTCAAACCGCCTCCGCAACGACTGTTCGACGATTCGGCGCCGGTAGATGGGCGGGCCAATTACCTGCGCTTCAGGTTGTCGCCGAATTCCGCCGTCGCGCTTGCCGCACGGGTCAAGCGCGCCGGCAAGGAGTTTGTCGGCGATCAGCGCGAGCTCTATCTGCTCGACGGGCAAATAGGAGAAGAAACTCCTTACGAACGGCTGTTGAGCGACGCCATGGCGGGTGACGGTGCATTGTTCACGCGCGAGGATGCGGTAGAAGCGGCCTGGGCGGTCGTCGATCCGGTACTGACCGACCACACCAAGGCGCACCGCTACGAGCCGGGCGGCTGGGGACCGAAACAGGCCGATGCATTGATCGCCCCGCATGGCTGCTGGCACAACCCCGCACCCGGTAAAACGGCGAAATGACTGTTGCCAACCGGGCAAGCCGTACTACGCCCGCTTCCATGCAGTTAATTTTATTGAGTATTTTCCAGCATCTTCCTGCGGCGCATCGTGCTGCGGTGTGGCGGCGAGGCGATTTCTTCCAGATTTTTTGCCGGGCCGGATTGTCCGACTCATCTCATCCATAACAGGAGGCGTCATGAAACCTGCGCAACAACTGCACGACCTGGGCCAGAGTATCTGGCTCGATAACATCACCCGTGATTTGCTGACGAGCGGTACGCTGGGCCGTTACATCGCCGAGTTCGCCGTTACCGGGTTGACTTCCAATCCCACGATTTTTGAACAGGCTATCGTAAAAACGGATTTTTACGATGACGCCATCCGGCAGAAGACGCGCTATGGCGTAGCCGGAGAA
>DAICZK010000190.1 GCA_027311185.1 Sulfuriferula sp. | reverse complement strand
GTCACCTGGACGAGTTGTCCCGCCGCATCGTGACGATAGCGGGTAACGGCATTGCCGACGGTTTTGCGTTGCAACCAGCCGCGCGGGCTGTAAGTCAATGTGGTGACCACGCCGTCGGGGTCGATAAACGACAATAGCGGACATCTCTATTTGGGACAAAGCGGACATTACTACTTTGCGCTAACACTGACAAGCAGAAGTTTGACAGTCTGCAATAATTGAATTATGATGCTCGGCTTTCCAGTTTAGAAATTTGTAGAGGTTTCGAATGAACACCTTTTCCGCCAAAGCGCATGAAGTCGTGCGTGAGTGGTTTGTCGTTGATGCGACAGATAAAGTACTCGGCCACGTTGCCGCAGAGCTTGCCCGTATTTTGCGCGGCAAGCACAAGCCAGAATTCACCCCCCACGTTGACACGGGCGATTTTATCGTTGTGGTCAACGTCGAGAAATTGAAAGTGACCGGTAACAAAGCGGAAGATAAAAAATATTTCCGTCATACAGGTTACCCAGGCGGTATCTACGAGACCAATTTTGCAAAAATGCAGGCGCGTTTTCCGGGGCGCGTGCTCGAAAAAGCAGTCAAGGGCATGTTGCCCAAGGGCCCGCTGGGCTATGCAATGATCAAAAAGCTGAAGTGTTATGCAGGGGCCAATCATCCGCATGCGGCGCAACAGCCTAGAGTCTTGGAAATCAGGGGATAAGCCATGATCGGAAATTATTATTACGGCACAGGACGGCGCAAGAATGCCGTTGCGCGGGTTTTCATCAAAGCGGGTAGCGGCAATATCGTGGTCAACGAGAAGCCGGTCGACGACTACTTTTCTCGCGAGACGGGTCGCATGGTCGTGCGTCAGCCGCTGGAGCTGACCAGCCATCTGACCACTTTTGACATTATGGTCAATGTGTTTGGCGGCGGTGAGTCCGGTCAGGCGGGCGCGGTTCGCCACGGCATTACGCGCGCCTTGATCGAATACGATCTGGAACTCAAGGCGCCGCTTAAAAAAGCAGGCCTGGTTACGCGCGACGCGCGTGTGGTCGAGCGTAAGAAAGTCGGCCTGCGTAAAGCGCGCCGCGCAAAACAGTTTTCCAAGCGTTGATTTTTGCTTGTTTGCAAAAAAGCCGCTCGGAACTGGGCGGCTTTTTTGTTGTCTAGCTTTTATGTTGCGGGGTGAGCATAATGATTAAAGTGGGGATAGTAGGCGGCACGGGTTATACCGGTGTCGAGTTGCTGCGCTTGCTGGCGGCGCACCCGGGCGTGCAGTTGGTCGCAATCACTTCGCGCAAAGAGGCGGGGATGCGGGTTGCGGACATGTTTCCGAATTTGCGCGGTCACGTGGATTTGGCTTTTTGCGATCCGCAACAGGCTGACTTGACTCAGTGCGATGTGGTTTTTTTTGCCACCCCCAGTGGCGTGGCCATGCAGCAGGCGCGCGAATTGCTGGATGCGGGCGTGCGCGTCATCGATCTGGCTGCCGATTTCCGTATCCGCGACGTCGCCGTCTGGCAAAAATGGTATGGCATGGAGCATGCGTGTCCCGACCTGATTGAGCAGGCTGCCTACGGATTGCCTGAAGTCTATCGCGATCAGATCAGGACAGCACGCCTCGTCGCCAATCCGGGTTGTTATCCTACGGTCGTGCAGCTGGGTTTTCTGCCGTTACTAAAAGCCGGGCTGGCAGACACCGATTATCTGATTGCTGATGCCAAATCCGGGGTAAGCGGCGCGGGGCGCAAGGCCGAATTGCCTTTTTTGTTTGCGGAAGCGGCGGATAATTTCAAGGCCTACGGCGCGTCCGGGCATAGGCATCTGCCCGAGATTGTGCAGGGCCTGTCGGAATTTGCCGGCAGGTCAGTGGGGTTGACGTTCGTGCCGCATTTGACGCCTTTGATACGCGGCATGCACGCGACCTTATATGCGCGGGTCGCTGAGGATGTCGATGTGCAGGCGCTGTATGAAGCGCATTATGCCGACGAGCCTTTCGTCGATGTATTGCCCGCCGGCTCGCATCCCGAGACGCGTTCGGTGCGCGGCGCCAATACTTGCCGGATTACCTGGCATCGTCCGCAACGCGGCGATACGGTCGTCATTCTGGCGGTCATCGATAACCTGGTCAAAGGCGCGGCTGGCCAGGCCGTGCAGAATATGAACATCATGTTTTCCGAGCCTGAAACCGCCGGGCTGAATTTAATTGGACTGCTGCCTTGATGCAGGTATTGACGTTGGTCATCAGGGTGTAGATAATGGACGACTGGACTTTCTGGTTTATGAGGAGTATGTGCGATGAATGCAATGACTGAAATGCCGTCGGTACTGGTGTTTACCGATAATGCAGCAACCAAGGTTGCGCAATTGATAGCTGAAGAAGGTAACGACGAGTTGAAGTTGCGCGTGTTCGTCACCGGTGGCGGTTGCTCCGGTTTCCAGTACGGTTTTACCTTCGACGAAGTGATGAACGAAGACGATACGGCGATGGTCAAAAACGGTGTGACGCTGTTGATCGATCCGATGAGCTACCAATATCTGGCCGGCGCTGAAATTGATTATCAGGAAGGTCTGGAGGGTGCTCAGTTCGTGATCAAGAACCCGAACGCAACTTCCACCTGCGGTTGCGGTTCGTCGTTTTCGGCCTGAACGCAGGCATCGGAACACGGGCGGCGGGAGCCGGTAGCGGCTCTGCGCTCACGAACCCAGCCTGGCGGATCACGCTGGGTAAATAGCGCCCAGGATACACGGGTGGCTCGCTCCTGTCGCCGCCATGCAGTTCCCTGGCAAATTAAGCAGGGTTTGCCAGCCCAGCCACGCGAAAGCGTGCGCCTCGAGCCAATCCGGACGTACACCGAGGGCGTCGGTTGAGGCCAGGCGCAGGTTCGGTAATTGTTTGCCGATGGCGCCGAGCAGGGCGCTGTTGCGCGCGCCTCCTCCGCAAATATAAACCTCGGTTGCATCAGCGCAATACTGCCTGATGGCATCGGCGATCGTGATCGCGGTGAGCTGGAG
>DAICZK010000018.1 GCA_027311185.1 Sulfuriferula sp. | reverse complement strand
TGGCGGTGCTGTCGCAAAAGGTGCGTTCGCCATTCGATTACATGCGCCAGCAATTCGCCCAGGTCACCAATCCGCCTATCGATCCGATACGCGAAGCAGTCGTCATGTCGCTCAATACCTGTTTCGGCCCCGAGCGCAATTTATTCGAGGAAACCCCGGCGCACGCCTATCGCCTGGAGGTACCATCCCCTGTGCTGTCGCGTGATGCCTACCTCTATCTGACCACGTTGAACGAGCCGGCCTATCGCTCGACTCGCCTCGAGCTCAGCTACGACCCGGCGCAAACCACGCTGCAAGCCGCGATCCGGCAGTTGACCCAGGACGCCGTTGCGGCCGTCGCAGGCGGGAATGTCATTCTGGTACTGTCTGATCGCGATATCGGCAAACAGCGCTTGCCCGTGCATGCCTTGTTCGCCGTTGGAGCCGTGCACCACGCGCTGATCAGCGCAGGGCTGCGCTGCGACTGCAATCTGCTGGTAGAAACCGCTTGCGCGCGCGATCCCCACCAGATCGCCTGCCTGATCGGGTATGGCGCAACTGCGGTCTATCCCTATCTGGCGTATCAGATCATTCTGGCTATGGTCGAGTCCGGAGACGTCACGCTCAAAGCCGAAAAAGCGCTGGCAAACTATCGCAAGGGCACCGACAAGGGTTTGCTCAAGGTGCTCTCCAAGATGGGTATCTCCACCGTCGCCAGTTATCGCGGCGCGCAGTTGTTCGAAGCCGTGGGCATGCACGAGGACGTCATCAACTTGAGCTTCAAAGGCACTGTTTCACGCATTTCCGGCGCCGATTTCAGCGACTTCGAAGACGATCAGAAGCAGCTCGCGCGCGCCGCATTTAATCCCATGCGCCCGATCGGGCAAGGCGGCCTGCTCAAATTCATCTTCGGCGAGGAGTTTCACGCCTATCACCCGGATGTTGTCGTTCAGTTGCAAAAGGCCGTGAAGACCGGCGATTACGAGCTGTACAAAGAATACGCAAGCCTGGTGAATGGCCGCCAGATTGCGATGCTGCGCGATTTGCTTGCGCTGCGCTCGGACGTGACGGCGATTCCTATCGAGGAAGTCGAATCCATAGAAAAAATCCTCAAACGCTTCGATTCGGCAGGCATGTCGCTAGGCGCACTGTCGCCCGAAGCGCATGAAGCTCTGGCCGAGGGCATGAATCGCATCGGCGGGCGTTCCAACTCGGGTGAAGGCGGCGAAGATCCGGCGCGCTACGGCACGCTGAAAATGTCCAAGATCAAACAGGTGGCCTCGGGGCGCTTTGGCGTCACCGCGCACTATCTGGTCAATGCCGAAGTATTGCAAATCAAGATCGCACAAGGCGCGAAGCCCGGTGAGGGCGGGCAATTGCCCGGCCACAAGGTGTCGGAGATGATCGCCCGCCTGCGTTGCGCGAAACCCGGCATTTCGCTGATTTCGCCACCGCCGCACCACGACATTTATTCGATCGAAGACCTGGCCCAGCTCATTTTCGACCTGAAACAGGTCAACCCCAAAGCGCTGGTTTCGGTCAAGCTCGTTGCCGAGCCTGGCGTCGGCACGGTAGCCGCAGGCGTTGCCAAAGCCTACGCCGATCTGATCACCATCTCGGGCTACGATGGTGGCACCGGGGCATCGCCGCTTACCAGCGTAAAATACGCCGGCACGCCCTGGGAGCTGGGACTCTCCGAAGCGCAGCAGGTACTGCGCGCCAACGGCTTGCGCGGACGAGTGAGAGTGCAGACCGACGGCGGCCTGAAAACCGGTCACGACGTCATCAAGGCGGCCATTCTCGGCGCCGAGAGCTTCGGCTTCGGCACAGCGCCGATGATCGCGCTGGGCTGCAAATACCTGCGTATTTGCCATCTCAATAACTGCGCCACCGGTGTCGCCACTCAGGATGCGCGATTGCGCAAACAGCATTTTATCGGCCTGCCCGAAATGGTCATCAATTTTTTCACCTTCGTCGCGATGGAAACGCGCGAGTGGATGGCCAAGCTCGGCGTGCGCAGCATGGAAGAGCTGATCGGGCGAGTCGACCTGCTGGAGCGCAATGTCGGCGAAACGCCGCGCCAGGAGCGCCTGAATCTCGCGCCGCTACTGAGCCAGGGCAGCATTCCCGACTCGGAGCCGCGTTTTTGCGTCAGCGCCTCCAACCCCTCGTTTGACAAAGGTGAGCTGGCGGAACAAATGGTCAAGGACGCAACCGAATGCATCCAGACCCAGACCCCCCTCACGCTCGATTACTGGGTGCGCAACGTCAATCGCTCCATCGGCGCACGCCTGTCGGGCGAGATTGCACGCGCACACGGCGCGCGAGGCCTGCCCGCTGGCTGTCTGACCATCCGCATGCGCGGCTCGGCCGGGCAAAGCCTGGGGGTGTGGAACCACAACGGCTTGCAATTGTTGCTCGAAGGTGACGCCAACGATTATGTGGGCAAGGGCATGTCGGGCGGACTCATCGCTATCCGGCCGCCGCAGGAGTCGGGTTTCGCCACGCACGAGGCCGTGATTATCGGCAATACCTGCCTGTATGGCGCAACCGGCGGCGAGCTGTTTGCCGCGGGTCAGGCAGGCGAGCGCTTCGCCGTGCGCAATTCGGGGGCTTACGCTGTCGTCGAAGGCGTGGGCGACCACTGCTGCGAATACATGACTGGCGGCTGCATCGTCGTATTGGGCGATACCGGCATCAATTTCGGCGCCGGCATGACCGGGGGATTCGCGCTGGTCTACGATGCCGACGGCGATTTCGCGCATCGCTACAACAATGAACTGGTAGATATCCAGCGCATACACACTGAGCCTACCGTGGAATACCGGCACTTCCTCAAGCAGCGCATCGAGGCGCACCTGCTGCACACCTCCAGCCCGCGCGCCGCGTGGATGCTGGAGAACTTTAGCGACATTGCGGCCCAGTTTTGGCTGGTGAAACCCAAAGCCGCCACATTGGACAGTTTATTAAAAGATTAATGTATTAACTTGGCTGCACTAACACATTAAGCACGATACTTGGGTTTAGGTGACGATATGTCTGACGTTTTTCAATTTATCAACGTGCCACGCCAGGATGGGAAAAAAACCCCAGCCGAGGTGCGGCGCCTGGAATACAAAGAAATCTATGCGGTGATGAATCCCGCCCAGGCGAGCGCCCAATCGGCGCGCTGCCTGTCTTGCGGCAATCCGTATTGCGAATGGAAGTGCCCGGTACATAACTACATCCCCAACTGGCTCAAGCTGGTGAATGAGGGGAAGTTATTCGAGGCGGCCGATCTGGCTCACCAAACCAATTCGCTGCCCGAGGTTTGCGGCCGGGTGTGCCCGCAGGATCGCCTGTGCGAAGGTGCCTGCACGCTGAACGACGGATTTGGCGCGGTGAATATCGGCCAGATTGAAAAATACATCGCCGAGACGGCTTTCGCCGCAGGCTGGAAACCTGACATGAGCCAGGTCGTCGCCACCGACAAACGCGTCGCGATCATAGGCGCCGGTCCGGCCGGTCTGGGCTGTGCCGATATCCTGGCGCGCAACGGCGTCAGCGCGGTGGTGTTCGATCGTTACGAGGAAATCGGCGGCTTGCTCACATTCGGCATACCCGAATTTAAGATGGAGAAATCGGTCATGCGCCGCCGCCGTGCGGTGTTGGAAGGCATGGGCGTAGAATTCCGCCTCGGCATCGAGATCGACCATAGCCAGATGCAGCTACTATTGCAGGATTACGACGCCGTGTTCATGGGCATGGGCACCTACACCTTCATGCGTGGCGGCTTTCCCGGCGAGGATATGCCCGGCGTACTCGAAGCCTTGCCCTACCTCATCGCCAACGTCAAACATTGCCTGGATCTGGAAAAACCGGAAGACACATACGATTCTATGCAAGGCCAGCGCGTGGTCGTGCTGGGCGGTGGCGATACGGCGATGGACTGTAATCGCACCAGCATACGCCAGGGTGCCGCCTCGGTCATCTGCGCCTATCGCCGCGATCAGGAAAACATGCCAGGCTCCAAACGCGAAGTCATCAATTCGCTGGAAGAGGGCGTCCAGTTTCTCTGGAATCGTCAGCCGGTCGCCATCGTCGGCAATGGCCGGGTCGAGGGCGTGAAACTGGTAACCACCGAATTGGGCGCGCCGGACGCGCGCGGCCGCCGCACCCCGGTCATCGTTGCTGGGTCGGAAGAAATCATCCCTGCCGACCGGGTAATCATTGCCTTTGGTTTCCGCCCGAGCCCAGCGCCGTGGTTCACCGACATAGGCGTCGATACCGATGTAGCTGGTCGCGTCGTTGCGCACGGCAAACAGCACAAATTTCAAACCACAAATCCCCGAATCTTCGCGGGCGGCGATATGGTCCGCGGCTCGGATCTGGTGGTGACGGCAGTGTTTGAAGGTCGCGAAGCGGCGCAAAGCATATTGGCCTACCTGGGTGTGTGGTAATTTGACCTATACTTGTCGCTACCCGCTTATACTCTCTCTCATTTTTTTGCTCGCACACCATGTCCAAACTTCGTAACGATACATTCATACGCGCCTTGCTACGGCAACCTACCGATTACACGCCCATCTGGATCATGCGTCAGGCCGGGCGTTATCTGCCCGAATACAATCAGACCCGCGCTCGCGCCGGGGATTTCCTCTCGTTGTGCAAAAATCCGGACCTCGCGACCGAAGTCACGTTGCAGCCCCTGGCGCGATTTCCTTTGGATGCCGCCATCCTGTTTTCAGATATTTTAACGATTCCCGACGCGATGGGATTAGGCTTGTATTTCGCCCCCAACGAAGGCCCCAAATTCGAACGGCCCTTGCGCGAAGAATGGGAAATCCGCGCACTGACCGCCCCCGACCCGGTCGAACACCTGGGCTATGTTATCGACGCCGTCAGTCAGATCCGGCGCGCGCTCGATAACAGCGTTCCCCTGATCGGATTTTCGGGCAGCCCATTCACCTTGGCCTGCTATATGATCGAGGGCGAAGGCGGCACCGACTTCGCCACCACCAAAAAGATGCTTTATCAACGCCCCGACTTGCTGCATCATATTCTGGCCGTCAACACACGCGCCGTAACCGACTACCTCAACGCGCAAATCGAGGCCGGAGCGCAGGCGATCATGCTCTTCGATACTTGGGGCGGAGCGCTGTCGCATAACGCCTACCATTCGTTTTCGCTGCCCTACATGCAACAAATCGTCGCCGGGTTGACGCGCAAACGGGAGGGAGCGGATATACCCATCATTGTATTTACCAAGGGCGGCGGCAACTGGCTGGAGAGCATGTCAGCCATAGGCTGCGACGCACTGGGACTGGACTGGAGTATGGATATCGGCGAAGCCCGGCAGCGCGTCGGCCAGCGCGTTGCGCTGCAAGGCAACCTCGACCCGGCCATCCTGCTGACCGATCCCGACACCGTGTTTGCGGAAACCGCCGGCATACTCGCCAGTTACGGCTCGGGCCATGGTCATGTATTCAACCTCGGACATGGTGTTTCACAATTCACTCCGCCAGAAAACGTTGCCGCACTGGTCGAGGCGGTGCATAACCTGAGCCCCGCTTATCATGCAGCGCGCTAAAAAAACGCCCGATAAGTGCATGGACGACTGGACAAAATCTAAAAATATCGAGCCTCAAATGTCGTGCAGTTAGCCTGCTTTGTTAGCGTTATTTTTAGGTCTGTGCGCTAATGCATTCTTAATTAAGGAGCTTTTTATTTACCCACATATGCTGTGGATAATTTTGTGGGTAAACTCGATAAAACATGGCAAAGCCTCTAAAGCTAAAGGGTTTTATTGTTCCGATTAAAAAAATTGCAATAAATATAAATACATTTAATCATAGTGTTAAATTAATGTTCGATAAATGGGTAGTGGCAATAAAAATTCGCACCGAAGCAGTGCGAATGTGCGTAAAAACACGGAATTCGGTTTCTGGCAATCATTAAAACACCCCGATCAGCAATTTCAAGAAAGCGTTTCATGGGCGCTGGCGTTCGAAACGATGCAGACCTCGTTCGGTCAATATTGCGTCTAGCGGGACATCCCAGGCATCGGGCGTCAACAGGTCAGTGATATGCTGACAGGCAAAGGCAACGCCGACCAGATACGGTGTCCGCCACGCGTGGCGCCGACGCAAATAAGCCAGGCTGGCGTCGTAATAGCCGCCGCCGGTGCCGATTCTGTAACCCGCGTCGTCATAACCCACCAAAGGCACGAACAGCAGCTGCGTCCATTGCACGCGGACGGAAGACGAGCTCAGATGTTCGGCCATGCCGAAGCGGTTCAATATCCAGCGCCCGCCCGCTTCGACACGATTAAACCACAGCCGTTTGCCGCGCCCGAAAGGCAGCATGGGCAAATAGACCCGCTTACCCATGCCGAGCAAGCGATTCAACAAAGGCAAGGTATCGATTTCCGTCCCGTGCGGCACATAGATCCCCGCGCGCTGGTAGCGCCATAGCAAGCCCGAACGTAGCGCGTGGCGAACGAGCTGGCGGCCGGCATGCACGCGGTCGACGCGGCTCACTGCGCGGCGGTGCTGCCGCAAGGTTTTGCGTAATTGAGGTTTATCCATATTGTCGAAACAGCCCTGACTCGGCTGCCGTTAATCCAAGCGGTGAGAGCGCGCGAAAATGTTCCGGATCGGGCCGCCCTAGGGAGCGCATCGCGATAAAAACCGATAGTGAGGTCGATACGAACAACAAGAGGGTGCTCCCCGCTAATGCCGTCTGAAACGCTATCTTGAACCTAAGGTTCAAGGGGTCGCAGCGCAAGCACTTCAGGCACATTAACGAATAACGCGCACAACGGCACTTTTCAATAGCTGCAACCAATGCAAATTTATTGGTTCAAAGAATTCGCAATCCAGACAAACACCGCAGGGCGCATAGAAGTACAAACAACGTCCAGAAAACTACGAAGACGACAGATCGAACAAGGTTTCTTGAGGCCGAATCACATTGTCTATCATTGCTTCCATGGCTTCGATTCTACGCTGCGCGGCGCTGATGTCAACACCGTTTACTTTAGGTGCGTTTTTCAATTCGAAGGCAATATTCAAAGCGGCCATGACCGCTATCCGCTCGATACCGATGACCTTACCCTGCTCCCGGATCTCGCGCATTTTCTGATCCAGATACTGCGCCGCCGCAATCAATCCCTCCTGTTCAGCCTCGGGGCACGCCACCCGGAATTCACGACCCAGTATTTGATATCCAGACCCTTACTGTCGCGACTCATAAATCGACCTCCGGAATTTTTTCCAGCAGCGCTTCCATGCGCAGTCGCGCATGACTCACACGCTCGCTTAACTGTTTGTTCTGATCATTGGCAATCGCAACCTGCTGGCGCAATTTTTGATTTTCGGCACGCAAACTCTGGCACAATTCCAGTAATTGGCCAAGCTTGGTTTCCAGCGTATTAAGTTGAGTTTCCATAATCGTACTATAATTGGAAAAATTCAATTCCGTCAATGACTCATCGCTATTATTTGAAGGCAAACACTAAGGGCTCGTTAATGAATAATCCCAACCCATTTGTCGACCCCGCCGCCAATTTCGACGAAAACAATCCGCTGCACGCCGATGCTGTTCACTATACCGGGATTAATCTGCACGGCAAGCCTTGCAGCCTGATCGACAACAGCGGTCTGCGGTTGCCGCCCGAGGAATGCCGCGACATACTGACGAGTCTGATCGAAAATGATTTGTTCGGATTTCATACCTTGTCTGCCAGCGGCGGCGACACCATCAGCCTGGACCGGCGCGAATCCACCCACGTGCAGATCGGCGACGACCTGTATCGCTTGATCATTTTTCGCTACCAGGCTCGTATAGAATTATTCTGAGGCGCAGCGCACGCTGGTGCCATGTCTTGTCGGTTAGATGACATCGTCGTAACAGCAATACGGACACCTGTCACGGTGGAGCGGGACAACAATTCATGAAGGGTTAGATTACGCTCGGCGTGAATGGGTTTCGGCTTGCAGTGGCGGCAAAGGCAAGTGCCGGCGGGGCGATCTTGCGGCCGCAACCATCCGGGTCGCGCGCGATTGCGCGGTCGCTCTCACCAGTCAAATGCACCAGTCCTCAAGCCGTAAGCCGACTACCTGGGTAAAAGCCCTGTCGTTAGTCACCAGTATCGCCTCCGCACCCAACGCGCGCTGCAATCAGCAGATCGAGCGGCGCTAACACCTTGCCGATGCGCTCCATCTCGGCCTTCACCGTACCGTAACACTCCGCAATGGCGCTATCCCAAGACAATACGTCTGCACGCCGGAGGAACTCTTTCACCACAATGCCGAGGCGCTTTGCCTGCGGACGTTTCGCTACCCCAAACAGCAACTCGCCCTCAGTAATGGCCGAGATGCAAAGCGCTATGATCGGAGCCGCCATTACATGACGGGCGACGACCGGGTGGCCCTTAAGCAGGTAACTCACGGTGTTGGTGTCAAGCATGTGCCGCTTCATTCGCCCCACCCCCCAAGGGATCGCGAACCTTCGCCACTTGATTACGCTCTTTTGCGTTCAGGAAATCTGGCGGCACCTCAGCGTCCTTGAGCGCGGCAAAGAAATCATTCCAGGTCGCCGGTTTACGCGACAAGATCGCGTCGCCCGTCTCCGGATACTGACGAATAAAAACTTCTTTCGTCTGAAACCGAAAGGCGGCTGGTAAACGAACCGCTTGGCTACGGCCATTGATAAGCAGTTTTGCAATATGCCTCGTGACAACATCCTTATTCTTTGGCAATTACCCATATCAAGGCATATGCTTGCCCAGCGGAGACTGTTACCGATATGCCGAGCGGGACCTGCGTACTCATATCACTGTTTTCATTAATGAAACGCCGGTTTATTCGGCATCCCCTTTAAATTCGACTAAATCAGTAGTTCCTTAAACATCCCCAATATAAAAGATGGTGTCGCAACGATTGCACAGGCAGGAGTTATCCCATATGGCCTTTTGCGGCGGCCATTTTGTCATGTTGTAATGCAATGCAAATGCGATCCAGCCGACTATAGCGGCTATCCACACAAAACCGGCCGCGGTCTGTACGACCGGATCGCTAGCCAAAGCGATGGGCGCGGAAACAAGGAAAAAAACAAGGCTAATCAGAGCCAGTGGCTTTAAAAAACGTTTCTTTAGCGGCGGTGCAGCGCGCATGGAGGTCACTGTCTGTGTGGTTCCCCGGGTTTTGCTACTACCCAGTCCTAGGCCTACTCCGTCACCGCCAATAACGATGCCGGAACCGCGAGACTTGGTCTTGGTACTGGACAGCCCGCCTTGGTGAACGATCGACAGGCGTTGCACATTATCGCTTTTGCAAGCGGGACAAACGAAATTCATAACAACCTCCAGATTGGAATAAATAATCATTATTAACAACTGGTTTAATTATAACGCCAGCCCTATACAGGTCAAGTAATTTAAGACCTCTCGGCCACAGGCTGCTATTAGAACAGTGCATGAAAAAAGCCGCGGCGGAGCCGGCGCGGCCAAACAAGCATTCCGGGGTCGGGCTTATCGCTTTATTGCGCCAGCATAGCCTTTAATTGCGCCAGACGGGCGTTGCCTTGCTGGCGTTGCGCCACCGGATCGCCGCCCTGATTCGGATGTCGAATATCTTCGTCGGCAATTTCTGAAATGAATCGCGACGGCTCGCACATCTGCAATTCCCCGGCACGCTTGCGCCGCTTGCAATAACTCAGCGTCAACGAGCGTTGTGCACGCGTAATGGCAACATACATCAGGCGACGCTCTTCCTCCAGCGTACCGTTTTCGACCGATTCGCGGTGCGGCAGGATGCCTTCTTCGACGCCCACCAGAAACACGTGGCCGAATTCCAGTCCTTTGGCGGCATGAATGGTAGACAGTCGCACGGCGTCGTGCTCGCCTTCGTTGCGATTTTCCAACAGGGTAATCAGCGCGATGGTCTGCGTGAGTTCGATCAGGTTCTTGTCATCGGCCTCTGCCTTTTTACCCAGCCACGCGACGAATTCCTGCACATGATTCCATTTGTTCTGCGCCGCGCGGGTCTCCTCACTATCGAACAAATAGTGTTCGTAACCGATGTCCTTAAGCAGATCCGCCATCAGTTCGCTCACCGGCGTATTGCGTATGCGCGCCTCCAGAGCGTTCATGTAGCGGCAGAAGGTCAGCAGCGTATCGAGTTGGGGGGCTTGCACCCGGGTTTGGAATCCCACTTCGAAGGCCGCGGCGAACAAACTGATATGCCGTCCGCCCGCGTACTCACCCAGCTTCTCCAGCGTGCTCGCGCCGATGCCGCGCTTGGGCGTGGTCGCGGCGCGAATGAAGGCAGGATCGTCGTCACTATTGGTCAACAAGCGCAGATAGGCGATCAGATCCTTGATTTCGGCGCGGTCGAAAAAGGATTGTCCGCCGGACATTTCATAAGGTACTTTTTCATTGCGCAAAAACTGCTCGAAAATGCGCGCCTGATGGTTGCCACGATACAGGATGGCGTAATCGCTATAACGGGTTCGATGCTCGAATTTATGTGCCAGCAAACGCATCACGACATTCTGCGCTTCTTCGTTATCGTCTTTGGCCGCCAGCACCTGCAGCGGATCGCCCATCCCGTGCTCGCTCCACAAGCGTTTGTCGTAGAGGCGGGCGTTATTCGCGATGACGCTGTTGGCAGCCTGCAGGATGCGCAAGGTCGAACGGTAATTCTGCGTCAACTGTATCACTTTTAACTGCGCGTAATCGTCGTGCAACTGATGCAGGTTGTTAACGTCCGCTCCGCGCCAGCCGTAAATGGCCTGATCGTCGTCGCCCACCGCGGTAAACGCGCCCGACAGACCGCACAATTGTTTGACGATCTGGTACTGACACGCATTGGTGTCCTGGTACTCGTCGATCAGCAAATAGCGTAGTTTCTTACGCCATTTCTCCAGCATGTCGGCATCGGTGGCAAACAGTTCGGCAGGCAAGCGGATTAAATCGTCGAAATCGAGAGCTTGATAAGCCTTGATAGTTTCTTGATAGCGTTGGTAAATTTTTGCATAAGTGGCGTCAAGGTCGACTTGCGCGGTACTGAGCGCAGCCTGCGGCGACATCATCGAGTTTTTCCAGGCGCTGATGCGCGATTGCGCGCGCCGTATCTCCTGCTTATCCGTGCTTTTCAGGATTTCACTCACAATCTGCATACCATCGGCCGAGTCGAGTATCGAAAATTGCGGTTTGTAAGCTAAGCGATGGGCTTCCTGACGCATAATCTGCAAGCCCAGCGCGTGGAAGGTGCAGACCGTCAATCCTTTGATGGGTTTACCTGCAACCAGCCCGCCGATACGCTCCTGCATTTCGCGCGCAGCCTTATTGGTAAAGGTGATCGCCGCGATATGATGCGGCGAATAGCCGCACTCCTCGATGAGGTAGATGATCTTTTGCGTGATGACGCGTGTTTTACCTGAACCCGCGCCGGCCAGAACCAGTAGAGGACCATCCAGGTACTTGACGGCTTCGCGTTGCGAGGCGTTGAGATGGAGCGACATGAATTAAGGAGAGTGAACCGGAATGCGCATTTTAACCTGTATTCCCTATCCGGCGATACCTCGCGAGCATTCCGCTTGCCACCGGACGCAAGTGTTTTGACGTGAGAACAGAAAAAATGACCAGAAGAAGCTTATATTTAATACAATGCTCAATATAGCACTACTATAATATAGTATTGAAATCTGCCCGCAAGCAACAGTTATCGTTAGGTTAGTCATGAGCACGTACGCCATTGGCGATTTACAGGGATGTTTTGAGGCCTTGCAGCAGATGCTGGCGCTCATATCGTTCGACCCGGCGACGGATAGAATTTATTTACTGGGCGATCTAGTCAATCGCGGCTCGGATTCGTTGTCCGTGTTGCGCTGGGCGCACAAACACGATATTCAAGCTATTCTGGGCAATCACGATCTGCATTTGCTGGCGCTCGCCGAAGGTTTGGCCACGCCGTTGCCCGGCGACACGCTGCACGCGATACTCGCCGCGCCAGACCGCGAAACGCTACTCAACTGGCTGCGCCATCTGCCGCTGGCCGCGAGCGCTGCCGACTATTTGCTAGTACACGCCGGACTGCTACCGCAATGGACGACCGACCAGGCGCTCGAACTTGCCGCCGAGGTCGAAATCGCGCTGCGCGGCGACGATTACCGGGTTTTTCTAAGTCATATGTATGGCAATCATCCCGCGTCCTGGCACGAAGATTTGACCGGCATGGCTCGATTACGCGTCATTACCAACGCGATGACGCGATTACGCTTTTGCACTCCCGACGGAGAAATGGACTTCAAGGCCAAGGGCGACCCGAGACATCCGCCAGTGGGTTTCCTGCCCTGGTTCGAAGTCCCCAACCGAATGAGCGCGGGATGCCCCATCGTATTCGGGCACTGGTCCGCCCTGGGTTTGTATCTCGACAGCGATTGCATCGCGCTAGATACCGGATGCCTGTGGGGCGGGCAGCTCAGCGCGTTAAGGCTGGAAGATCGGCAGGTATTTCAGGTCGAATGTGCGGGGCTTGCAGGCACAACGCGGTGGCGATAGCTGATGCGCTCGCTTCGGCAAGATCGCGGCGACTTTGCCCACGGCAAGCAATCACCGGGCAATAAACAATCCGGGCGGTAATGCGCGGTTGTGCCGCAATCCGCCAGAAAGAAGATAACAGCCCCATATCGTCTATCCAGATAGTGGCGGCACTATCATAATGCAGCGCAACGGGATAACAATCCGCCCGCGCGCTCACCGCGACCTGGAACAACCCTGCTTTAAACGGCAACAGACGGCGACCGTCCGTGGTCGTGGATTCGGGAAACACGCCCACCGCTGCACCCTCGTTCAAACGCGTCACGACCACTTTGGCAACATCCACCAGATCGCGCAGACGCTCGCGCCGAATAAAAATCGTCCCGGCCTGCGCCGCCAGCCAGCCTAATATCGGCCAATTGCGAATTTCCGCCTTGGCGACAAAGCGCACCGGGTGGCAGGCCATCAACAAAAATGGATCTATCCACGAAACATGGTTCGCGACGATAAAAACCATGCCCGTCGGCGGCGTTCCGCTAAATTGCAGGCGAATTCCCAACGTGCACAACAGACCTCGTGTCCAGCATTGGATAACGTTGGTCCGCAAACCCTGACCGAACCAGGGAAATACAAAGGCCGCTATCATCAGCCCCACCGCGATCAATACGACCAGGGAGATAATTCGCAGCGGGCGCAACAGATAAGCCGCAAAAAAATAAAGGAGGTTCATGTCCGAAGTTTACCGGATTTCACTCCTAGTCTGGCAGAAACAGGGCCCGTGCCAACATTACTTATTCATGAAATGCCGGGCATAGTGCTCGTTCATACCCTTGACCGACAATAACATCATAAAATCAGCGCAATTAAACTCGGCATCCCACGCGGGTTCGCCACAGATATAAGCGCCGACACGCAAATAGCCTTTAATCAGAGGAGGTGTGACAACGCTAATATCTGCCCGTAATCGCTCCAGGGGTAGGGGATTGCGCGGGAAAACGCGCCACTCGACCGGGCTCATGACCTCGGCACGCAGTTTTTTATACAAAGCTGCGGCGCTATGGCCGCCATCATGCATGCTGACGCTGGCGCAGCCGATCAGATAATCGTAATCGCGCTGCCGCAAATAATCGGCCAGCCCCGACCAGAGCAGGGTGATGACCGCACCGCCGCGGTAATCGGGGTGTACACAGGAGCGGCCGATCTCCACCATGCCTGGCCTGAGGTAAGCCAGCCGGGTAAAATCGAACTCCTGTTCGGAGTAATAACCGCCGATCCGGGCGGCGCGCTCCGGCGGCAAAATGCGATAAGTTCCCACAACCTCACCACTGCGTGTATCACGCACGATCAAATGATCGCAAACCTCGTCGAATTCATCCTGGTCCAGGCCGCTGGCGGCAGAGACCAGTTGGGCCCCCATCTCTTCAGCAAATACTTTATAGCGCAGGCGCTGCGCTTCGCGTATCTCGTGTTTATCGTGCGCCAGCGCCACGGACAGCGTACTGCGAATCCGTGGCGGCTGTGCGAGGGCGTGTTGTTCTAGCATGTTGGCTCCCTAAATTAACAACTGAACTACTACAGTAATCAATTTAGGTGACGCCCATGTGAAAAGAGTATTACAAATTGAAGACAATATCCGATACCCTCGATTTTTGTTCTGTACTACAGCACGAATCATACTGCATCCTTGAGCGGGCAATGTCGTTCATTCGTCTCCACACTGTTTACCCGCCAACCGGGGCGCGTGTGTGCGATTCACGCCATCGGTTGCGCATCACTCGCCGCATATCTACTCACTATCCCGCTTAGGCGGCGGTAGCGCCAGTAACGACGGGGGAGATTCGCTAGCCGCTGCTTTTTTGCTACGCCCTTTCGGCACGCTTTGCCGCATCTTGATTTTATCGAGATCGCCCGCTACTTTGATCTCGGCTGCCTTGACCGTGCTTGCCGCCTTGATCTCGGCTGTTCTGATCGCAGTCGCCGCCTTGATTTCGGCTTTGGTGACTGAGGAATTTTCGGACGAGGGAGATTTTTTCGCTGAGGCAAACTTCGGCATCGAAGGCGGATGGGGCGCCAGACTGTTCAGACTGCTCAAATGTATATTCACGCCGCCCGACAACGCAGTGACAAAATGGGGGATTTGTTTCGTCAAAAAATAAGCGAACAGACTCCAGACTATAAGTATGAGTGTGACGCCTATCAACTCGACCAGAGATCCTCCTCCCGTCCAAAGCGTCGCGTTGGTACTAATCATGATCGCCGTGCTCGTGCCTATCAGGGTCAAGATCCCGGCTAACAGCTTGCCTACGACGACGGCGACGAGTTTATACATGCCGCCTGAAATCACAAATTCCAGCCATTTGGAAAAAAAGCCTTGCGCTGCCGGAAATACCAGAGTCGCGATGAATATCGGGCCGACCGCCAGACCAACCCAAATGATGAAGTCGCCCAGATTGGCGAAAAACAGGGCGTAAACCATCGCGATGGCGAGCAGCCCGGCGCTAAGCAGCGCCATGACACCAGTCACAATGAATATCCCGATCGATCCGTAAAAAACGAGCATCCCGGAAAATATGTCGGACGCCGCTGTAACAGCGGTTTGTATGTGAGCGACGCCGGTGGTTATGATTCCAACCGTGCTCTCTATGGCGGGATAATAGGCGTCGATAATGTTGTCGGCAGGATTACCCCCTTGAACAAAGGCGTTTTCGAGTGAATTCATGCCTACAGTCAGGAAATTGGTAATGCCGATGCCACTGCTGTCGGTCCAGCCCCACAGCATTTCCAGCGCAATCAGCGCGATCATCGTATGGCTGATCAGTTTCTTGAACAGCATATCCAGTTGCTGCGATGCAAGCGCCTCGTACACATACCAGGCAAGGGTAATCGCATAAAAGACGTACAGCAGGTTTTCGCCTGTAGGAACCAGAGCGCCAGACATGGATTTCCCGGTGGTTTGCAGCGCGCCTAAAGCCGCGCTGATCTGCGTCCCGAACTGGTTCGTGGCGGCATCAGGACCGGTCGCCGAAGCGCCCGCGGCAACGCTGACGTGCGCAAACGTTACCGTCAGCAATATCCAACGCAGGCCGTTGACGAGCACCTTTTTCATTGACCGCCTATCCCCATTTAAATAAATAAACCAGCAATCTAGCGAACATCAGGCACAAAAAAACAAGACTAATAACGAAAAACAGACCGATCAAAACCGGGGTGTCGATGGCCACCATCAAGAAAGCCAGCGCGAACAGTCTTCTTTTGTTTTTATTGATCATGCCCGGCGGTTTGTATTCCATTCGTGTGGCTGGCTCCAGTCGTTGATAAATCAGTGCTTCCCGCATAATCTGGCGGCGTCCGCCGCGATCGGCCCGGCTCAATAACAAGAACGCAAGGCTCAAAAAAAACCTCACTGCGCCAAAGCCTTATAGGCATTTTCCCTTATCTGCTCCTGACTGTAGCCCGATGGTTGTTGGGCCGCTTGCTGGGCTTGTTGTTGCGCATCGAGTATTTCCTGCGAGTACTGTTGTGCAGCGGTGGCCTGGGCGGCGCTTTGGCGTAGCTGATCGAGCTTGTCCTGATTTTTCTGCGCACTTGCCGCCGCGATCTGCTGATTCAGCGTGATCGTCTCGCCCGCCACCATGGCCGTCACGGCGTTGAGCTTATCGAGCCCCTGTACCGCACCGGTGCTCGGGATATTACTGGTGATAGTCTGCAGCGCCTGGGATTTGGTCACTACGTCCTGCAGCGTTTGGGTGTCGCGCTGATAGGCGGCCTGATAAATACCGCCTTTTTGCGCTGCGAGTTGGGATTCCAGCGCCAGGTA
>DAICZK010000189.1 GCA_027311185.1 Sulfuriferula sp. | reverse complement strand
GTCCTTATTAGTGAGGCCGATCTTGCGGCCCTGTGCCGCGAGGGCATCACCCAGGCGAACGCGCGTCTCTGGCTTGACCGCGCTCGCCAGAATCTCGCGGACCTCGGCTTCAATACTGTTCCCATGCAGAGCGGCCTGCACCCGTAACGCACGATGCACGTCGTCGGGCAGATTGCGTACCGTCAGCATTGCCATAGCAGCACCTCCTAAAATTACACTCAATGCAATCATTATGCATAATTGAATGCAAATTTCAAGTATCTGTTTTTTACTGTTTTAAAAAATTCTCACCCGATCAGTTAAATTATCGTTTAATCGTGTATGCCCACAGTCGATCCAGCTGGCCGATTCTGCATCTCTTCCGCGTAATAACTGCTGCGCACCATGGGCCCCGCTTTGACCCAGTCGAAACCGATTGCCCGCGCTTCGTTTTCGTAATCAAGAAAAACATCAGGAGGGACATAGTCGATCACCGCCATGTGGTTCAAAGACGGGCGCAAATATTGCCCAAGCGACACCCGGCTCACCCCCGCGTCATGCAAATCGCGCAATACCTCCATCACTTCCGCGCGAGTTTCGCCCAGCCCCAGCATCAACGCAGACTTCGCTTGCAGCCCCGTGCCGCGTGCCGCCAAAGTCAGCAGATTTAACGAACGCAGGTATTGCGAACCGCGCCGAGCAGCTGGATACAGGCGCGGCACCGTCTCTACGTTGTGCCCCCACACCAGATCGCGCCGCGCCGACTCCGGCAATGCGGCGAGGACGCCCTGAACGGTTTCCACCGCCTGCGTCTGGTTGCGCCAGAAATCGGGCGTCAGGAACTCGACGCCTATTTGCCCGTCCTGTACACGCAATTGGCGCAGGGTTTCGGCGAACACCCCAACCCCGCCATCTGCCCTGTCGTCGCGATTGACCGAAGTCAAGACGATATAACGCAATCGCAGATCCGCCACGGCTTGGGCCACGCGGCGCGGTTCGTCCTGATCGACCGGGTACGGTCTGCCGGTTTTAACCGCGCAAAAGCCGCACGCGCGCGTGCAGATGTCGCCCAGCAGCATGAAAGTGGCGGTGCCGCGACTCCAGCATTCACCGCGATTGGGGCAGCACGCCTCTTCGCACACCGTATGCAGGCGATGTTCATGCACGGCGGCGCGGGTTTTGCCATAATGGACATCGGCACCGAGATTTTGCCGTATCCAGATCGGCATGCGTTCGGCGTTCGGTAGCCGCTCGGGCTTCAGGGTCGGGGTAATGAATGTCATGATCAGCGTAAATAGTTAAGGCGTCGTTCACCCCTCTGTCCAATTTACCTGAGAGATTACAGCAAGATTGCCGTGTGCCCCTTCGGTGGACGGCCAGGCCAGAAAATTAAAATGGCCGGGCATCGCTCTCCAGAGATGTCCTGTTGAATGCGGTTCGGGGGCCTGAGCGATTCCGGGTGAATTGCGCCTTCGGCGGCGCAACCCGGACTGTCTCCGGCTTGCGCACTCTCCCGCAATCACGTCGCGGACTGGCGAAGATTATACCTTGAAGCCACGAAAAAACAATCCGGGCAGTACATTCGAACCGAATTATTGGCGATTCACAATTTTGTAACATACACATCCTATGATGCCGAAATCGGCTTAGTGTAGCGCTTGTAGCCGATATCTCTACCCGCTGATCCGGTATTGGCAACAGCCGTACGCGAACAGGCGCGACTATCGTAAAACACTCCCCACCATGACTAAAGATCCGCAACGCGTCTATTGCAAAACCGATAAAGGTCGGCAGGAAATCGCCGAGCGTTGCCACGGACTCGCCGTGCGCCAGCGCAGTACGCTGATCCTCATGGACGGCGCGAAAAATATCGCCGCGATCGCCGCTATCATCCCGCTACCCGAGCTGGAAAAAACCGTGCCGTTTCTGGCGGAAAACGGTTTTATCATTCACCTCGCCGCGTTGCGCGCAGACGCGAGTCCGTCCGCCTCGCACCCCCGACATCCGGCTAGCCGCCCGAACGCCGCGTCGCCTCCCGCGCCTCCCAAAATTGCGCCGCCCGCGCTGACGCAAAACCCCGAAATCATCGATAAGGTCAAAGTGTTCATGCTGACTTCATCGGCAACCCACCTCGGCTTGATGGGGGCAGACATCATCACCCGGATCCAGCGCTGCAACACCGCCGATCAACTGATGGCGGCCGCCGCATTCTGGCACATGGCGTTCCGCGAATCCAAAAGCGGCAAGCAGTTTGCGAGCATATTCCTGGAGCAGGTAAAATTTGAATTAAGGAACGGTAACTAACCCGCTCCGCACCGGGCCGGCTGTGAGATACGGCCTAAGGCACTGCGGCTTCTGCCTCGCCGCGACTCATGTTTTCGCCGTCGGCGGGACGCAGCGTCCAGAACGATAATGACGAGAGGGCGGTAAATCCGCCCAGCGTGAGAAAAGCGTAGTGCAACGCGCGGGTAACGGCACTGTGGTCGGTCTGCGGCAGACCGCCCAGATACCACCCCGCCACCAGCGTGCCGCACGCCAGACCGAAGCTCATCGACATCTGTTGCAACGAGCTGGCGATGGTGCTGGCCATGCTCGAATCCGCCGTTGCTATGTCGGCATAAGCCATGGAGTTCATGCTGGAAAATTGCAGCGAATTAAAGAATCCCTGCGCCAGGCCGAGAACGATAATCAGCATTATCGGCGTAGTCGGCGCCACGAGCGAGAACAGGCTGATGCTCGCGCCTATCAGCAAGGTATTGACGATCAATACCCGGCGGTAGCCGAAGCGCCGAAGTATGCGTACCGACGCCAGCTTCATCCCCATCGCCCCGGCGGCCATCGGCATCATCAACAGGCCCGATTGCCAGGCCGGCAGGCCCAGACCCAGTTGATAAAGCAGCGGCAGCAGGAAAGGCAGGCCTCCCAGCCCGAGCCGGGTAATGAATCCGCCGATCACCGACACGCGAAAGGTACGTGTGCGAAACAGCGAGAGCCGCAATAGCGGATAACGCATTTGCCGCTCGTGCCAGACGTAAGCCGAGAGCAGGCTCACCGCCAGCAAAAACAGGATTGCCGCCGACGTAATATCAATA
>DAICZK010000188.1 GCA_027311185.1 Sulfuriferula sp. | reverse complement strand
ACCGCGCCTTCACAAAAGCTCCCTACAAAACAAAATCCTGCGCGATCATCACGCGAATTTATGAAAAGATCGGGCTAGAGGTTAAACAGCAAATTTATCGGTGACCACCACTTCGCTCATGGGCAGTTGCCCGCCGCGCGGCCAGGGTTCCCTGACGCCCTTGCCTATGGCCGGCATCATCGTGATCACGTGATCGGCAGGCAGATTGATGAGCTTGCCCACGGCGTCGAAATCGAACCCGTCCATGGGATTGGAGTCGTAGCCCATTTCCTTGGCTTCGAGCATCGATCCCAGGCGACCTTGCGGATTTCGCTGCGCACGGTCTTGTCGCGTACTTGCACGAAGCGCCAGTTCTGGATATTGAACGCGGTGGGCGCGAGCAGAGCCAGCGACATCAGCGTCTCTATTTCGGTTTCGCTCATGACGTGAGCGGGGTCGTATGCCTTGATCGAGCGGCGTGCTGTGATGGCATTTGTAACATTCATTTAAATCTCCCGAGATAACGGATACATCATTGTTGCAAAATAAAACTCCCGGACTGCCCGGTTACTGCTGTCTTACGGGAACAAACCCGGCGGGTCTGAGCAGGCCGCGGCGTTCGAGAATGTGCGTGAAATTATCCGATAGCAGTACCCGGATCAAGGTGTCGCGCGCCTGTTTTTGCGTGCGCGTCCAGGGACCCTTGATCGCGACAACGTACCGAGTGTCGACCTGGGTTCCCGGCAGCGGTTGCGGATCGTCGGTCGTGCCGCCTAGTGGCACGATGTCGAACAGGGCCGGGAAAGATTCCTGAGTGTAGCGTCCGAGATGATAGAGGATGATAGCAGCGTCCGCCCGTCCGTACGCGACCGACCACGGTTCGTCGCGATGATGGATGCGATAACCCGCCAGCCATTTGTCGGGGTCGCCGCTCGTGCCGTTATAAATGATGTTGATCAGCTTTTCTGCGGTCCATCCCGGCGGCGGATTTTTGTCAGCTTTGGCGATGTTGTAGATCGCATCGCGGTAACTGCGGTAGGCACCGGCTTCGAGCCACGGGTTGGGCGTCACCAGGCGCACGTCTTTGCGCCCCAGGTCCCACACCGTTTCTATGTGTTTGGGATTGCCTTTTTTGACCAGAATGACATCGCCGCGATCGACGTACAGGGCCACGGGGACGCTTGCCGCGTAACCTTGGGCAACCAGTTTGTCGATGACCTTTTTCGATCCTACGGCAACGCTGGGCCGGCAATTCATGTTCAGATTATCGAATTGCACGGTGCCGTGTTCGAGTTGCGGCACGAAGATGGGCGGGCTGGTCGTATAGAGAACGTTGTGCCAGGGAAGGTGTTGCGCGGTAAGCGCGTCGAGCACCTGGGGCCAGATGTCGCGCAGCGCCATGTGGTAGTTGCCTTCGGTCGACAGCACGAGATCGCAGCTCGCGACTTGCCCGTGCAAATCGTAGAGCGTATTCGAGGTGGGATCATGCAGGCTGGGTTCCGCAATACCTTTATCCAGCGGCCAGTCCAGGATTTGCGGCGTGTCGATGACCGGGCGGCCCGTGATTTCGGGCATCCCCGCCCAAGCCGGAACCGCCAGCAGCAGCGCAATCGCGCTGGCTGCCGAAACAAATTTCGCATGCAGGAACATCAGTGTTTCCTTATGTGAAGACCAGTGTCAGTGCCCGATTGCACGTACCATACCTATTATTGCGCGTGCAAGTCTAACCAGTTTAGCGCAGGTTGATTGCCGTAATGTGACCTCACCATGGGCACGGTGACCATGGACGAACCTCTCGCACAGATTAAGAAACCTTTTCGCCTGAATTAGTTCCAACCGATACGGCTGCGCGGGATCGGGTTAAATGAAGATGAACGCAGTGACAAGCACGGACAAGACAGAGATTTTTTCAAGGACTGGGGCGCAGGCCCGGTGGTGGTTTTTTCGCATGGCTGGCCGCTTAGCAGCGATGCCTGGGAAGACCAGATGAAGTTTCTGGCGCAGCGCGGATATCGTGTCGTGGCGCACGACCGGCGCGGGCATGGCCGCTCTGGCCAGACCTGGAACGGCAACGACATGGATACCTATGCCGACGATCTGGCGGCCGTTTTTAACGCGCTGGATTTGCGCGACGCTGTGCTTGTTGGTCACTCTATGGGCGGCGGTGAGGTGGCGCGCTATATCGGTCGACATGGCAGTGCACGGTTGTCCAAAGTCGTACTGGTCGGCGCCATCCCGCCTCTTATGCTACAGTCGAGTAATAATCCAGCTGGTATTCCTGTGGCCGTGTTTGATGGTATCAGAGCAGGCCTGTCTGCGGACAGGTCGCAGTTTTACCGGGATTTAAGCATGCCGTTTTATGGCGCTAATCGCCCCGGAGCCAATGTTTCCCAGGGCGTGCGCGATTTCTTCTGGCTGCAAGGCATGCAAGGGTCATTCAAGTCGCAGTATGAGTGCATCAAACAATTTTCGGAACAGGACTTCCATGAGGACCTGAAAAAATTCGATATCCCGACCCTCATCATTCATGGCGACAACGATCAGATGGTGCCGATCGAGCACTCCGCCTTACTGTCCGCCAAGCTGATCAAACAGGCTACGCTGAAAGTTTACCCCGGCGGGTCACATGGGCTGGTCACGACGCAAAAAGATCAATTTAATGCGGATCTGTTGGCTTTCATACAACAACAGTAAGCTGGTCGCCCCGAGGGTCGCTTCGGGGCATCCTGTCACGACAGATCAGCCGTAATGCTGAGGATGCCTACGCCGCGGCCGGCTTTCTGGCGATATATATCCACTCGTCGTTCTGCAAGCCGTAATCAGCTTCGGCTTGGGGCGATAAACGAAACAGCTCGACTTCGAAGCCCAAATCCTTGAGCTTGTCGGCGAAATCCAGCCCGTAGAAGCGCTTGTGATCGGTGCCGCCAAAATGTTTGCGCCGCAGCGCGGGGTCGATAATGCTCGAGTCTTCGTGCGTCAGCTGCCGCGAAGTGTTGATCGGCACGCTCAATACCGCCGTACCGCCGCGCCGCAACAGGCGGAACAATTCGCTCATGGCAGCCTTGTCGTCGTCGATATGCTCAAGCACGTGATGCGCCATTAC
>DAICZK010000187.1 GCA_027311185.1 Sulfuriferula sp. | reverse complement strand
CAGTCTATCTGTCGTCATAGGGTTATAGTCACTCATGTAACATCCTATTCGAATCACATATGTGCGAATTAAGTTCAGTGGACTAAGTTTAAGTCATTGAGGTTTGTGGAACAAGAGAGCGGGAGCCGATAAGGCGCAGTTTTTTTATTATCAAGGCTTTCATGGTTGAAACCACGGGCTTTAATCGGCGACTGTAACCCATTTTTTAACAACGCCTCGTGAGTGTTCAGGATAAAAAAATGGCCTGGAGTGTTTAAACTCCAGGCCATTGATTTTTGCCATTGATTTTTTGGTGGGTCGGGCGGGATTCGAACCCGCGACAAACGGATTAAAAGTCCGCTGCTCTACCGACTGAGCTACCGACCCAGTGAAGCTCCGGAATTATACGGCATTTCATAAATCCGTCAAGAACACTGAGCGCAAGAAAAGGATTAAAGCTTAATGAGGAGAAATTCGGGATGTAGTTTCGAGCCGTCTTGCGTCAGGACGGGTATGCTGATAATGCCGCTAGAGACTTTTTTATGGGCGCGACCGTGCACGTCGGTTTGTATGCCCTGTTCCGGCATGGCTTTCTGGGCGATCAGGGCCAGCGGTTGGGTGATGATCTCGATGGCGATGTAGTTTTCGCCTTTCCAGACGAAATTCAGCCCGATCATCTGCTGGAGTTGTTCCAGGCTGATGGGGTTGCTCATGAGCGGTTCAAGCCTTTGATCCAGTAACTGTACAAACGGTCGGCAACCTGGTTCAAGGCATTCAGGCGGGGTTGCATTCCGGTTTGCATTTTGTCGGGTGTTTGCACCGCGGGACTGCCGCGCGCTGCCTCGATCTCGCCCAGGCCGTTCTTGCACCAGGCATCGATCATGTCTCTGGTCATCTCTACGTGGCACTGCAGGGCCAGATGCCTGCCGTTGAGGGCATAGGCCTGGTTTTCGCAGTAATCGCTACTAAGCAGGTGTACGGCCTCGGGGGGCAGGGCGAAAGTTTCGCCATGCCAGTGGAAGGCAGTGAAGTGGGCGAGTCCGTCCAGCCAGGCGCGCGCGCTGTCGTTATTGCTCGCGTAAGCCTCACCCCAGCCGATTTCTTTTACCGGGTTACGGGTGACGGCGGCGCCTAGTGCCTTGGAAATGAGTTGTCCGCCCAGGCAGTGACCGAGTACGGGGATGTCCGCGGCGATGGCGGCGCGTATCAGCGCCAGGGATTGCTCTATCCACGGCAGTGGATCGTTGACGCTCATGCTCCCGCCCATGAACACCAGCCCGGAGTAGAGTCTCGGGTCGGTGGGGATGGCAGCACTCTCGTCGACCCGGATCAGCTCGGTGGGGATTTCGTGCCTATCGAGAAACACCGAAAGGTAACCCGCACCTTCACTAGGGATATGACGAAAGATGGCCACGGGTTTCATGGGTTAAATCCTTTGCGCTATTCGCTTGTCGCGCTCGATCAGTGCATAAGCCGAATGGTTATGAATGGATTCGAAGTTTTCGCTTTCGACCACGTAGCTGTCAATGCGCGGATTCTTGTCCAGCGCCGCGGCGACGTCGCGCACCATGTCTTCGACGAATTTGGGGTTGTCGTAAGCGCGCTCGGTGACGTATTTTTCATCCGGACGCTTTAACAATCCGTACAATTCGCACGACGCCTCGCTCTCGGCAGTGGCGACGAGGTCTTCAATCCAGACGAAATCGTTGGTGCGGGCGCTGATCGTGACGTGAGAGCGTTGATTGTGCGCACCGTACGCCGATATTTTTTTGGAGCACGGACACAAACTGGTCACCGGCACGACGACTTTGGTGGTGTGAACGTATTGTCCGTTTTCGATTGCGCCGATAAAGGTGACATCGTAATCCATCAAGCTTTGCACGCCGGAAACCGGAGCCGTTTTGTTGATGAAATAAGGAAAACTCATTTCGATATAACCGGAGTCCGCCTCCAGTCGCTGCAGCATTTGCCGCAATATCGTTTCGAAATTTTCTATGGATATTTCGCGTTCGTTGGTGTTGAGTATCTCGACGAAGCGCGACATATGTGTGCCCTTGAAATTGTGGGGCAGAAATACATACATGTTGAAATTGGCGACGGTATGCTGGACACCGCTGCTTTTGTCCGCCACTTTGACGGGGTGGCGGATGGATTTGATCCCCACCTTGTTGATGGCAATGTGACGGGCGTCAGCGTAGTTCTGCACGTCCGGCATTGCGCTGATGTCGCAACAATCATTCATGATATTTCCTGTCAATGTCGGCTCAAGTTAACCGTAGATTCGTTAATCAAAGAATAATTCAGTAATACGTTACTGCGTATCTCGGTATTGCTGGCCGCTGTTTGCGACAGCGCACCAGTTCGCATCTCGACGGTTAGTCAGTACGGTTCAAGTATAGCGCGCTTTATCCGACTAATCTACTCAGGTAAGCGCTGGCGTATGCTTTTTACTATGCCCGGCGCATCCAGCCCGCAATCGCGCAGCATTTGTGCCTGATCGCCGTGGTCGATGTAATGGTCGGGCAAACCCAACTGTAGGACCGGATTGCGCAAGTCCAGCTCATGCAGGCATTCGCTGACCGCACTGCCGGCGCCGCCCATGATGGCGTTTTCTTCCAGCGTGACGATGAGTTCGTGGCTTTCGGCCAGCCGCCTGATGAGATGTCGGTCTATCGGTTTGACAAAGCGCATGTCGGCGACGCTGGCATTGATTTGTTGCGCTGCGGCCAGCGCAGCGCTGACCAGACTGCCGAAGGCCAGGATCGCGACACGTTCGCCCTGGCGGCGGATTACACCTTGGCCTATGGGGATCGCCCGCATGTTTTGCTCAACAGCAGCGCCTGTGCCAACGCCGCGCGGGTAGCGCACTGCGCCTGGGCCGGGCAATTGAGTGGCGGTGTAGAGCATCTGCCGGCACTCGTTTTCGTCGGAGGGGGTCATGATCGTCATGTTCGGCGCGCAGCGCAGATAACTCAGGTCGAAACTACCGGCATGGGTCGGGCCGTCTGCACCGACCAGCCCGGCACGGTCGATCGCGAAGATCACAGGCAGATTTTGTAGCGCAATATCGTGAATAAACTGATCGTAGGCGCGTTGCAGGAAGGTCGAATAGATGGCAACGACCGGTTTGTAGCCGTCTGCCGCCAG
>DAICZK010000186.1 GCA_027311185.1 Sulfuriferula sp. | reverse complement strand
CCGACAACATGATCCAGGCCATCGCCAAGCAGGCCGAGGCAGAGCGCGACAGCCGTTCCAAGGTGATTCATGCCGACGCCGAATTTCAGGCCGCCCAGACCTTGGTCAATGCCGCCACCATTCTCGCCTCCGCGCCGGGCGGCATGCAGTTGCGTTATCTGCAGACGCTGACCGAGATCGCTGTGGAAAAGAATTCCACCATCGTTTTCCCCATGCCCATCGATCTGGTCAAACCGCTGTTGCAGATTATGGAAAAGCCGGCAGATGCAGGCGCCTGAGCGTTAAATGCGCTGCACGCGCAGCGTCGACTCGACTAGATGTCGCGCACCGGACTGCTTGCTCACAGTGGCGCATCCGGCGCAGTCTCAATCGCTGTCCGCATCCCGGTTGAGGGGTTTGTAATTAGGGCGCTCGGATGGGCTTCCTCCCAGCAGTCCTTCGTGATCAAGGAGCATTCCGCCGATCCTGATGCCATTATCGTCAATGTCGAACAGGCGTAGCGCATTGGAGTGCGCGCTGGCACGCACCTTGACGACGGCCATCACGCGCTGCAGCCGGCTGTCGACCTCGATGTAACGCTGGACGATGATGGCGTCGGTGAGAAATGCCGTGCCGTAGGGACTGAAGCTCAGTTCGTTGTAACGGTCTTCAAGCTCCGACGTCATCAACAGCGAGACTCCGATTTTGGCCAGAGCCCATACCATGCGCGCCAGGGATTCGCGAAAATCTTCCTGGAAGGAGGGCGCGAGTGCGAGTTCGAGCCCGGAGAGCGAGTCGATGACGACGCGGCTGGCTTTTACACGGTGAATTTCGGCGATGAGCAGGGTCGAGATTTCGTCGATGGACAGCTCCGATGTCGGTATGTCGATCAGGCTGATATGACCGCTCTCGATGAGTTTCTCAATGACAGGGCCGCGCGTACTGTTGAAATGTTGTTCGAAGGCGATGAGGATGCCGGTTTCGCCGTTGCGCGCGCCTTCGGCCAGAAAAGCGCCGCCAAGGATGCTTTTGCCCGAACCCGACGGGCCGGCGACCAGCAGCGAATAGCCATGCGGCAAACCGCCGCCCATCATCTCATCGAGCCCTGGTGCGCCCATTTTCAGGCGGGTGCCTGCGGGCCACGTCGATCCGCTTTCGGTTTGCACGACCGCCTGGGTGCGCGCGAAGATGTTGATGCCTGCGCTACTGATGCGAAAAGTGTGTAGCCCGGGCAAAGTGGGCTGCCCACGCATCTTGATCAACTCCAGTTTGCGAACCATGGAATTGCGCTGCATATTCTGGCGCAGCCAGATCAGCCCGTCGGCGACGGTGAAGACGGGATTGGGGTCGGTTTCGTTAAAATATTCTCCGATCAGGAAAGTCGTGGCCTGCCAGCTAGTCATCAGCATGCCCAGTTGCTGGATGAACTGCTGCAGGCTGAGAAACTCGTTGTTTTCCTGCTGGCTGGCGAGGACGACCGAGCGGAACGAATCGACGAAGACCAGGCCCGGGCCGCGCATTTGAACTTCGGTAACGATACGGCTTAATACTTTGCTAAGATCGCCCGCCGCGGTGTCGTCGGCAAGATTGACGAAATGTATCGAACACTGGACTTTCTCTGCGTCGAAAAACTCGAACTGCTGCTGGTAGCGCAACATTTTGAGCGGTGGTTCGCCTAGCACCGTAATATAGAGCGCGGGGCGCTCCGGCGTGGCAAGCGCAAACATGATCTGGTGCGCCAGGGTTGTCTTGCCGCAACCGGGCGCTCCGGCGATCACGTTGAACGAAAATTCCGGCAGTCCGCCGCCCAGTATTTCGTCGAGTCCCGGTACGCCTGTTACCAGACGATTAATGCTTACTTTTTCTGTATTCATGGCAAAGTATTGTGCCCGTCAAGGTTGCTTGTAGAGTTGTCCAACACGGAGTCGAGCAGCCGGTCGGTTAGCGCTGCGCCGATCAGGCTGGTCAGGAGATTGTAAAAGGTTTCCAGTAGCGCGCCGTTTGCCGCAGCGGCGTGCGCGTTCGATTGCTGCGACAATGCAGCGCGCAAATCGACGAAATCGCGGGTCTGAGGCGGAGTTTTGCTGGCCGCCGTCAACCAGGGATAGTCGACGCGGGCGAGGTAGAGGCTACGTTGATAGAGCGAGGCCACGCCGCGCTCGCCCAGAATGGGAGAGAGCGCGGTTTCAATGGCTTGCCAGGTCGTGATGGCCGTGTCTGCAATGCCCGCCGCGTCCACCCCCTCAACCGCCAATCGCACCAGATTGGCCTGATTATGTTGTAAACCATTCTGCATCTGTAGTCCTGAGGGATTTTATGCCGCGCGATTTGTTCGATATCCTGTGTGGATAATACCCTGATTTTGCCGAAAGACGAAATGTCGGAACCAGCGTCGGCGCGGGCAGGCCGACCGTCGGCGCGCCCGATTGTGGGAGATAGGCGGCTATCGCGTTTTATTTCGCGGTATGTTTGACGTTCATATAATCGCGGTGCATTTTTTCGAATACGCCTTGCTGTTCGGGCGAGAGCTGATTGTAGAATATTTTTGCTACACCAGCCATCCTGGCCATGTGCTGCGCGCGTAATTTCATGATATCCGCCATCAGCGCCATTCGGTCGGGAGTTGTCAACGTGGGTGCCTTGAGTTCCTTGAGCATTTTTTCGTGCAGCGCGGCCGTGGCTTTGGCCTGATCATTGACTTGGTCGGCAAATGTTTGCCAGGCGGGCTCCTGCTGTTGGGTGATTTTAAGCTGATCCTTGAGCGCGCTCAGGCGTTTGTTGGCCGTGGCGACTGCGGTCATTTGCGCTTTGCTTTGCGTCATGTCCGCGCCATCGCAGTGCATGTCGGGGCAATTTTCGGCGGCGCCGGCAGCGCCGAGCGCGAATACCGAAGCAATCAGGCCAACAGCGAGTTTTGTACGAAATTTCATCAGATTTCCTTTGAGTAAGTTAAAACAATTGTTTTTTGCGGATTATTGTCGCATCAAGAGGCTTGCGACGGCGACCGGCCGACCAAACGCACATTGCGGCAAGCCGTCGATGATCGCTGCGCTGGAGGGGTATAGCCGAGGCTAGTCGCGGTCTCCTCCCCATCCGCCCCCCATGTCTTCCATGCCGCCCATCCCCTCGTAACCGTTCATTTCTGGAAAGCCGCCCATCCC
>DAICZK010000185.1 GCA_027311185.1 Sulfuriferula sp. | reverse complement strand
AGGACATCCTCAGGAAATTGGGTCGCCACACGCGCCGCGACAACATACAGTTCGACGGGTTGGCGCGCGTTTCGCATGTAACAGACGCCACCGACTGGCGCGTGGAGTATCCCTTTGTGGTACTCAACCCCGACACTGAGGCCGAGATCGCGCATTTGGTTAAAGGCTGCATAGAGTTAGGGCTTACTATCATCCCTCGCGGCGGTGGCACCGGCTATACCGGCGGCGCCATTCCGCTGGACAAGCGCTCCGCCGTTATCAACACCGAGAAACTCGATGCGTTGTCGCCGATAGAGGTTACCCGTCTGGAGCAGGCCGACTGCGACTACGCAACGATACGCTGTGGTGCGGGCGTGGTTACCCAGCGCGTCATGGAGGCAGCAGAACAGGCCGGGCTGGTGTTCGCAGTCGACCCAACCTCGGCAGACGCTTCCTGCATAGGCGGAAACGTCTCGATGAATGCAGGGGGCAAAAAAGCTGTGCTATGGGGCACCGCTCTGGACAACCTCGTTTCCTGGCGCATGGTCACACCCGACGCCGAGTGGATGGAAGTCACCCGCATCGGGCATAATTTCGGCAAGATACACGATGCCGAGGTCGCTACTTTTGAGATTCGCCGCTATGCGATCAACGGCGTCACGCCGCTAGGTGAACCGGAAATACTGTGCATCCCCGGACAACATTTCCGCAAGGTGGGCTTAGGCAAGGACGTAACCGACAAATTTCTGGCCGGACTCCCGGGAATACAGAAAGAAGGTTGCGACGGCATCATTACCTCCGCGCGTTTCATTCTGCACAAGCTGCCGCCTTTTATCCGCACGGTGTGCCTGGAATTTTTCGGCCAGGTGCGCGACGCCGTACCGGCTATCGTCGAGATCAAGGATTATCTGGACGCCCACGCCGACGCGCAACTGGCCGGGCTGGAACATCTCGATGCCCGTTATATCAAGGCGGTAGGATATGCGACCAAAGCCAACCGCAATCATCGCCCGAACATGGTACTGCTGGCCGATGTCGTCGCCCATACTGAAGCCGCCTGCGGCGAAGCGGCGGCGCGCATCGTCCAGCTCGCAAACGCCCGCGGAGGCGAAGGCTTTATCGCCACCAGCAGCGACACGCGCAAAAAATTCTGGCTTGACCGCGCCCGCACCGCTGCGATCGCGGCTCATACCAACGCCTTCAAAATCAATGAGGACGTGGTGAT
Source organism: Sulfuriferula sp. (assembly GCA_027311185.1). Lineage (GTDB taxonomy): Bacteria > Pseudomonadota > Gammaproteobacteria > Burkholderiales > Sulfuriferulaceae > Sulfuriferula. Next base: position 1,986 of record DAICZK010000185.1, on the reverse strand, counting down.
ACCGCTGCCCCGGCTGGCGGATTATTCCGACGGCGTGGAGCGCATTAACATCGAGTTGTCGATTACCAACAAACTGGCGCTCATTGATGCGCTCGCGACTTTTTTCCAGGGCGAGTTGCCGCTATTTTGCGATAGCGATACGATTGCCGATCCGCAGATGACGGACGAGCGGCGCGAGCGCACCCTGCAAATGCTGCAAATGACGCGCTTGCGCTGGCAGTGGCTGCTCACTAATCTCGATAGCCCGCCGGGCGCCGCCGAATTGAGCATGGCAACCACCGAAATGATCGCCGCGAACGCGCATCCGAGCCTGTTTCACGCGCTGCAGGACCACACCATCCGCGTCTCCTGGAAAACCGAGGTGCGGCGCGAGATTCAGCAGATTTTTAGCGGCCGGGAATATCGGCCGATTCTGGAAAAATGCGACGAAATCCATTTGGCAGTGCGCAAGAGCCGGGTGTTTATCGCGCTGCACATGCATGCTGGCGACGGCAACATCCATACCAACCTGCCTGTCAATTCCGACAACTACGTCATGCTGCAAGCCGCGAACGCCGCGGTTGCGCGCATCATGCAGCTCGCGCGCGACCTGGGCGGCGTGATTTCCGGCGAGCACGGCATAGGCCTGACCAAGCTGGAATATCTGGAAGACGCTGCGATCGCCAGCTTCGCCGACTACAAACACAAAGTCGATCCGCACGGCCATTTCAACAAGGGCAAACTGCTGCCTGGTGCGGATTTGCGCAACGCCTATACGCCCAGCTTTTCTCTGCTCGAAACCGAATCGCTGATCATGGAAAAATCGGAAATCGGCGAGATTGCCGATTCGATTAAGGACTGTATGCGTTGCGGCAAATGCAAGCCGGTCTGCAGCACGCACGTGCCGCGCGCTAACCTGCTCTATTCGCCGCGCAACAAAATACTCGCAACATCGCTGCTTATCGAGGCATTCCTGTACGAGGAGCAAACCCGGCGCGGCGTATCCATCCAGCATTTCGACGAATTCAGCGACGTCGCGGATCACTGCACCGTGTGTCACAAATGCGCGAATCCCTGCCCAGTCGCCATCGATTTCGGCGATGTCTCGATTGCCATGCGTAATTTCCTGCGCAAGCAAGGCAAACGCAAATTCAATCCCGGCACCGCGGCGAGCATGTTTTTCCTCAACGCCACCGATCCGGCCACCATCAAGCTGACCCGCAAACTGATGTTAGAGTGGGGATACAAGGCGCAGCGATTGGCCTATCAGGTGGCGAGAAAGTTGGGGCTGATCAAACCACAGGTAACGCATCCTCCTTCGACGCTGGGCATAGCACCTATCAAGGCGCAGATCATCCATTTCATCAACAAGCCTATGCCGGGCGGGCTGCCCAAAAAGACCAGCCGCGCGTTGCTGGGTCTGGAGGATGCCAAGATCGTCCCTATATTGCGCAACCCGGCCAAGCTGACCGAGGATTCGGACGCGGTATTTTATTTTCCCGGTTGCGGTTCGGAACGACTATTTTCGCAGGTCGGCCTCGCGACCCAGGCAATGCTGTTCGAGCTGGGAACGCAGACAGTACTGCCGCCGGGTTATCTGTGCTGCGGCTATCCGCAAACCTCCAGCGGCCAAGCCGACAAGGGCGAGGCGATCATCACCGAGAATCGTGTGCTGTTCCACCGCATCGCCAACACGCTCAACTATCTCGATATCAAGACCGTGATCGTATCGTGCGGCACCTGCATGGATCAATTGCTCAAGTACCAGTTCGAGAAAATATTCCCCGGCTGCCGACTGCTCGACATCCACGAGTATCTGATGGAAAAGGGGTTGAAACTGGATGGAGTTTCCGGCACCCGTTACCTGTACCACGACCCTTGCCATACGCCGATGAAAACCTACCAGCCGCTGAAAGTCGTCAACCAGCTGATGGGCGAGCCCGTAGCGCTGTCGAATCGCTGTTGCGGAGAATCGGGCACGCTCGCGATTTCGCGGCCGGATATTTC
>DAICZK010000184.1 GCA_027311185.1 Sulfuriferula sp. | reverse complement strand
GGTAAATCCTTGCCCCATAACACGACGGTGCTGCCGACGCCGACTCCGTCCAGCCCGGTCAGGTCGGCGAACAGCATGTCCATCGACACGCGGCCCAGAGTGCGCGTGCGTTGCCCGTTGACAAGGATGGGCGTGCCGGTCGTTGCGTGGCGCGGGTAGCCGTCGGCATAACCGCACGCTACCACGCCGATGCGACTGGGTTTGTCCGCTGTCCATAGCTGACCGTAGCCTAATGTTTCCCCGGCGCGCAGGGTTTGCGTGGCGATGACCTCGCTGCGCAAGGTCATGACCGGCTGCAACTGGAGCGCGGCCGCGGTGCGGTCGGCGAAAGGCGAGGCGCCATAGAGCGCGATGCCCGGGCGCACCCAGTCGCCGCGACCCGTGGGATAGCGGAACAACGCCGCAGAATTCGCCAGGCTGGTCGGGTACGGGGCGGCAGCAAAGCAGGCTCGTATGATCGCCAATTGCTGGGCGATGCCCGCGGATTCGTCGGCAGTGGCGAAATGGCTGGTCTGGATGATGTCGGAGAGCATGGGGATGCTCTGTACGTCGGCCAGCGCACGGGCGTACTCGTGCGGTCTGAAACCCAGCCGGTTCATGCCGCTGTTGAGTTTGAGGAATACCGCCAGCGGTTGCTCGAGGCGCGCGGCGCGCAGCATGTCGATCTGCTCGCGGTGATGGACGATCAGGCTGAGCCGGTGCTCTACGCATAGGGCGATTTCATCGGCGGCGAAGATGCCCTCGAGCAATAATAGCGGTTTTTTCCAGCCCAAATCGCGTAAAGCGATGGCTTCCTCCAGACTTGCCACGGCAAAGCCGTCGGCGTCGCCGAGTCCTTGCGCTACGCGCGCGATATCGTGTCCGTAGCCGTTAGCCTTGACGACTGCCATGATGCGGCTGGCCCCGGCATGTTTGCGCGCGACGCTCAGGTTATGGCGTAACGCCGCGGTGTCGATCTGGGCATAAAGTGGGCGTGTCATGTTGGATCCGGGACTAGCGTTGTGAGTTTGTTATGCCAAGCAGTTTACCTGAGGCTAGCGATAACTCAATAGTTGCCGGTATTGCCGCTGGCGTAATTTTCGAAGCGCGTATGCTCGCCCAGGAAAGTGAGCCGTACCATGCCTATAGGCCCGTTCCGCTGTTTGCCGATGATGATCTCGGCGCTGCCTTTGTCCTGGCTGTCGGGGTTGTAGACTTCGTCGCGATAAATGAACAGGATTACGTCGGCATCCTGCTCGATGGCGCCGGATTCGCGCAGATCCGACATCACCGGGCGTTTGTTGGGGCGCTGTTCGAGCGAGCGGTTGAGCTGCGAGAGCGCGACTATTGGCACGTTGAGCTCTTTGGCCAGCGCCTTGAGCGAGCGTGAGATTTCAGAGATCTCGGTCGCGCGGTTCTCGCCGCTGGAGACGGCGGACATGAGCTGCAAATAATCGATGATGATCAGCCCGAGCTTGCCGCACTGGCGATGCAGGCGGCGCGAGCGCGCACGTAGTTCCAGCGCATTCAATGCAGGGGTCTCGTCGATGAAAATGGGCGCGTCGTTGAGTTTTCCGACCGCGTAAGTCAGTTTCTGCCAGTCATCGTCCTGTAGCTGACCGGTGCGAATTTTGTGCTGATCGAGTCGCCCGATGGAGCCCAGCATCCGCATCACCAATTGTGCGCCGCCCATTTCCATCGAGAAGATGGCGACCGGCAAACCGCTGTCGATGGCGACGTTCTCGCCCATGTTGATCGAAAACGCGGTCTTCCCCATCGACGGGCGGCCTGCCACAATGATCATATCCACGGGTTGCAACCCGGCGGTTTTCTGATCCAGGTCGGCAAAGCCGGTCGGGATTCCGGTGATGTCGCTTTGATTGGCGCGGCTAAATAGCTCGTCTATGCGCTCGACGACCTGCGTGAGCAGGGGTTTTATTTCGAGGAAGCCCTGCTGGCTGCGCGCGCCGGCCTCGGCGATGTCGAAGACCTTTTTTTCCGCCTGGTCGAGCAAATCGTTGGCCGAACGCCCGGCCGGATTGTAAGCCGATTCGGTGATATCGGTGCCGACCTCGACCAGCTTGCGCATGATGGCGCGTTCGCGCACAATTTCGGCGTAACGGCGGATATTGGCGGCAGAGGGGGTGTTCTGCGCCAGCGCGACCAGATACGGCAGGCCGCCCACATTGCCCAGTTCGCCCAGGTTTTCCAGCGCCTCGCCGATAGTGACGACATCGGCGGGCTTGCCCATTTCTATCAGTTTGGTGATGCCTTGATAGATGAGTTTGTGGTCGTGACGATAGAAATCATTGCGGTTGATGACATCGGCGATGCGATCCCAGGCGTTGTTTTCAAGCAGCAGGCCGCCTAATACGGATTGTTCGGCTTCTACCGAATGCGGCGGCAGCTTGATTGCGGCAATTTGTGGATCGATGCTGGACGGGAATTTGGCCATGGATATACGTACGGGATTTAAGTGACTGCAACTGGCTTATGATATCCCATATTGGCCGGAAAATGCCTGCCTTTGTCGCAGCGCGTGGCTTGAATTGGTGCAGCGGTGTGTGCGACAATGAAAACGAACCTCTGCATTTGATGCGACGGGAGAACCTTTGCATTCGGGGCGGCCGGTTTGTATTCGGGGCGAATCGTTTCGCCTCGGCGTGTCTGGGCGGAGATTACCATGTTACAGATTAGTCCACATGAGCTGCACGGTTTGCTGGTCAGCAATCCACAGTCGGCGATTATTGATGTCCGGTTCCAGCGCGAGCGCGAAGAGACTGGATATATAGAAGGTGCTTTTCATATTCCTTTGTATTTGCCGGACTGGGAGCCTAATCCCGACTTCGCGCGCGAGCTGGGCAAGATCGCGACCCTCGCCACCACGCTGGTGTTCGTCTGCCGTAGCGGCGTGCGTTCCTGCGAGGCATGCGAAATCGCCAGGCGAGAGGGTTACGCGCACGTTTATAATCTGAGCGAGGGTTATCTGGGGCTGGTCAAGTTGAAGTCGCAAGCCGAACAGGACGATGCGCCCGACCTGCTGAGATCGTCAGGGCAACGGTGACCGGCGTGCAGAGCGGCTACGAATTGTACTTATGCGCAGAGGCCGTTACAATGAGTCCATGCAAACTCTCAATCTTACCGGCCATTTTTTAATTGCCATGCCTGGCCTGGCCGACACGCGATTTTCGCGGACGTTGACCTATGTCTGCGAACAT
>DAICZK010000183.1 GCA_027311185.1 Sulfuriferula sp. | reverse complement strand
TTTCCTGACTCCATTCATAATGTATGCGGGTCGCTCCGGCCAACTCGGCAGGCTAAACGACAGCCACTGAAACCTTGCCGGGTTTGATCCGCCGATCGCGCACTACGCTCGTCGCTCGTCGTTGCATTTTTTGCCCGCTGCGTCTCAACCAGACTCGCCAGCGTCACTTTGACGAGATAATCCTGTATGCACTGATTCAGATTCGACCATAATTCGTGCGTCATGCACTGCTGGTCTTCGTGGCAATTTTCCAGGCCGCGGCACTGCGTCGCATCCATGGGCTCATCAACCGCCTGGATGATTTGCGCCACCGAAATGTCGCCGAGCGATCGCGTCACGCGGTAACCGCCGCCCGGCCCGCGCACGCTTTCCACCAGATCACAGCGGCGCAGCTTGCCGAACAGCTGTTCCAGATAAGACAGGGATATCTTTTGCCGCTCGCTGATTCCAGCTAGCGTCACCGGCCCCCCATCGTCGTGCAGTGCCAGATCTATCATCGCGGTCACTGCAAACCGCCCTTTGGTTGTCAAGCGCATGATTCGTTTCCCGTCTCACTCACAATGAGTGTGACAATACAATACCCGATAAATTCAGTCAACTATTTTATTTAAATAAGCTGGGTCGAACTCGTCAGGTTTTCGGATGGTCGGCACGTTCTCCACGCCCAGAATTTTAAGCTGCTCGACCACCCAGTCGATGCGCTCGTTCATCGCCGCAGAGTGATCGATCAGACCGTGCACGACCTTGACCATGGGGTCGTTCATGTCGGCGCTGATCGCGTAGGCCGTAAAGCCGAGCTTTTTGACTGCCGTTCCGGCCGCAGCCGCAGTACCATTGGTCAATATCCGCGCCGGAATGCCGATCGCGGTCGCCCCGGCCGGTACGTCCTTCACTACCACAGCGTTGGAGCCTATCTTGGCGCCGTCACCTATCAGTAACGGGCCCAGGATTTTCGCGCCAGCCCCGACGACCACGCCCTTGCCCAAAGTGGGATGGCGTTTGCCCTCGTTCCATGAAGTTCCGCCTAAAGTCACCTGGTGATATAGCGTGCAATCGTCACCAACCTCCGCCGTCTCCCCGATCACGACGCCCATGCCGTGGTCGATGAAGACCCGCCGGCCTATACGCGCGCCGGGATGTATCTCGATACCCGTCGCCCAGCGGCCGAAAAAAGCGACGAAACGGGCCAGCCATTTGAGCTTCCAGCGCCACAGCAGCGCTGCCAGCCGATGCAGCAGAATAGCGTGTATTCCCGGATAGGTCGTGAGCACCTCGAACACCGAGCGCGCTGCCGGATCCCGATCAAACACCACCGATATGTCTTCACGTAGTTGATTAAACACGGCTCTGGATTGTCATGGTTTATAATAGGGTTAAAGTATGCAATACCCGATAAAATTAGTCAACAATTCGGCTTGGCCTGGGCGTGTTGATCTGCGCCGGGCTGTGAATGTGCTTGAGTATCCCCATCAGAATGTTGAGTTCGTCTTTTTCCAGCTGGGCGCGGGCGTACAGGCGCCGCAACCGCGTCATCAGGCGCCGCGGCGCAGCCAGATTCAAAAATCCGGTCATCACCAGCGTACGCTCCAGCTCCAGATAAAACAGCTCCAGATCATCGTGTTGCGCCAGAGCGGGCGATGCCAACTGGGCAGCGGGTAGCTCCGGAACCGCGCAACGTAATTCGTAACCCAGTATCTGTACCGCCGCGGCCAGATTCAGCGAACTGTACTCGGGATTGGCCGGGATATGCACGAGCATCTGGCATTGATCGAGCTCGGCATTGGTCAGACCCGACATCTCCGTGCCGAATACCAACGCGACCGGTGCGGCCGCCGCCTGCGCCAGCAAAAGCGGCGCGGCTTCGCGGGCGCTTAACAGGCGATGCGACAAATCCCGCCGCCGCGCCGTACAGCCCGCGACCATCGTCGCCCCTGCCAGCGCTGCTCCCAGCGTATCGGTCACCCCCGCCGCATCGAGGATATCGGTCGCTCCGGCAGACATCGCCACCGCCATCGCATCGGGAAACAATTTGGGCTGTACCAGCCGCAAATCCTGCAGCCCCATGGTTTTCATCGCTCGCGCCGCCGCGCCGATATTGCCCGGGTGGCTGGTATGGCTCAAGACGAAACGAACGTTGTTCAGTACGTCACTATAATTACCCAATATATATTTACCTTTCAGTCATCGGAGGCGCGACCGTTTTAGGTTAAACTGTGCGTTATTTTGCTCATTATCCTATCGCCATGCATCCTATGCTCACCACCGCAGTGAAAGCTGCCCGTCGTGCCGCCGGCATCATCACCCGCGCTTCACTCGACATCGACGCCTTGACCGTTCAACACAAACAACACAACGATTTCGTCACCGAAGTCGATCGCGCCGCAGAAGCCTCCATTATCGAGGTACTGCTCGATGCCTACCCCGGTCACGCCATTTTAGCAGAAGAGAGCGGCAAACAAGGGGATTCGGAATATCAATGGATCATCGACCCGCTCGACGGCACGACCAATTTCCTGCATACCTTCCCGCACTATTGTATTTCCATCGCGCTGGTGCATAAGGGACAACTCGACCAGGCAGTGATTTACGACCCCAACCGCAATGACCTGTTCGTCGCGTCGCGCGGCAAGGGTGCTTACCTGAACGACCGGCGCCTGCGCGTCTCGAAGCGACTCAAATTGGCCGAAGCGCTCATCGGCACCGGCTTCCCCTACCGCGATTTTCGCTACCTCGACACTTACATGGCAATGTTGCGCGACATGCTGCAAAAAACCTCGGGCGTGCGTCGCCCCGGATCGGCTGCGCTCGACCTGGCCTACGTCGCCGCGGGTTATCTGGACGGTTTTTGGGAAATCGGCTTGTCCAAGTGGGATATCGCCGCGGGCTGCCTGCTGGTAAAGGAAGCTGGTGGATTGGTCGGGGATTTTCAGGGCGACGACAAATATATCGACAGCGGCAACATTGCCGCCGGCAATCCCAAGATTTTCGCGCAATTGCTGCAAACCCTGGCCCCGCATCTCACGCCCGAGCTGACAGCCTGAGCGAGGCTCTCGCCTATTTCTGCCATCTAAGTTAGAATTGCAACTTGGTTAACCCGATCTTTTCATTAATTGGAGCGCGCCCTCGTTGGTCTTTTGTTTCGTATGAAGCTTTTGTTCAGTTGGCTGTATGAATAACTATACCGCGCCTTCACAAAAGCTCCCT
>DAICZK010000182.1 GCA_027311185.1 Sulfuriferula sp. | reverse complement strand
CTGATATTCATCGTAGAGTTTTTTGCGCGTTGTCCGCGCTATCGCGATATTGCCGCGATTGCGGTTGAAGACGGGCAGGCTCAGACTTACGGTAAAACCCAGGGAATCAATGCCGGTATTATCGCGCGCCCGAGTCAACCCTACCGTCAAGGCAGGAAATTGCGCCAGCACAGCGCCGCGGAAATTTTCCTCCTGCGACTGATAACCCGCCTGCAACGCCCGCATATCGGGACGCTGCCGCAAGCGCTGCGGAATATCCGCCCGCAGCGCCGCAATATCGAGCATCGGCGGCGGGGTCCCCGCCACCAGCAACGGATCGGCTGATTCCGCCAGCCCGAGCAAGGCATTCAACGCCGCCCGATCCTGCAGGCGATGGCGCTGCAGGTCGCGATACTGCCGCTCTACAGTCTGCAAAGCCAGAAGCTCGCTGGCGGCAAAATCGGCCGTCACATTGCCCGCTGTCAGCGCCTCCTGGCTCGTCCGATAACGGTCGGCCAGCAGCGCGCGCGTCGCCTGCAAGGTATGGATGAGCCTGTCTTGCGCCACCAACCGCACAAACAGCAGCCTGGCCTGACTCACGACCTGCCATTCCTGCCACAGCAGTTCGTTATTCACTTGCTGCACTGCGGCCTCTGCCGCTTTCTTGCGCGAAGACCGCAACAACAGCGCAGTAACGTCAAAACTCAGCGCAGTCCCGTAACTGTTTACCGCCCCGCCCGGAACATAATTGGTGGGATGATCCGCGCCGTAATCCAGTTGCGGATCGGGCAGCAAACCCGCCGAAAAAGCCTGCGCCCGCGCCACGCCCAAAGCATCGCGCGTCGCGCGCAGCTGCGGATTGTTTGCCACCGCCAGCATCGCCACTTCGTCGCTGTCCAGCCCATCGGCAGGATCATAGACATGAGCGGCCAATTGCCGGAACGGCAACCGCCCCGGGTGAACCGCCACAGCCGCGACCGAGGCCGGCAAATCTACCTGCGTCGGCAAGCTCCGCGGCGTATAAGTCGCGCAGGCCGACAACAACGACACCCCCACTAATCCGCCTATTCCCCGCCAGTCCATACCGCCCCATTCGTCGTTAGCCTTGCCACCAGTATAAACTGGTATTCTTAAAAAACGCTTAACACCGCCATTGACGCCTGATTACAGGATATCAACAAACGAATGGACGCAACTATTTGCTTTATACTGCTTTGAGCGCCAACCCGCTCCGAGGCTCGCTTGGAAAAACTGCAAAAAATCTATCGATTGCACCAGATCTTCAAAGATCGCCACCATCCGGTCGCTCTCGCGGCATTACAGACTGCGCTCGAATGTTCGCGCGCAACCGTTAACCGCATCATCCGCGACATGCGCCTGTATTTCGACGCCCCCATCGAGTACGACCGCGAACGCAACGGTTACCATTATGCGGCTCCCGCCGGAAGCGGCTTTGAACTGCCCGGATTATGGTTTAGCCCCGAAGAACTGCTCGCCTTGCTCACCCTGCAGCAACTGCTTGCCGCCGCACAACCCGGCCTGCTCGACTCGCAACTCGCGCCGCTCAGGCAACGCATCGAAACCCTGCTCGCGGCAGAACATCTCGGCGCAGGGGAAATCTCCAAACGCGTCCGTATCCTACGCATGGCCGGACGCGATGTCGCCCCGCAACGCTTCCAGACTCTGGCCGGCGCACTGGTGCAGCGCAAGCAATTAGCCATACATTACTCCTCGCGTACCAAGGGTGAAGACAGTCAGCGCACACTCTCCCCGCAACGCCTCGTCCACTATCGCGACAACTGGTACCTCGACGCCTGGTGCAGACTGCGCGGCGCGCTCAGAAGCTTTGCCGTCGAACGCATCAGCGCCGCCCGCGCGCTGGACGAGACCTGCATCGATATACCCGAAGATCAGCTGGATACCCATTTCGCCTCAAGCTACGGCATCTTCGCCGGCACACCCGACCACATCGCCGTACTGCGCTTCACCCCCGAACGCGCCCGCTGGGTCGCCGACGAACAATGGCACCCGCAGCAACAAGGACATATCCTGGAAGACGGCTGCTACGAATTGCACATCCCCTATTCCGACCCCCGCGAACTGGTCATGGACATCCTCAAATATGGTGGGGATGTTGAAGTGGTTTCGCCGCCGGGATTGCGGCAGCGTGTGGCTGAGGAACTGGGTCGGGCTTGGGGGCGGTATGGTAAAGGATAAAAATAAGGATTTATCCGACGAACCAGGATATGGAAAATATCTGCGCCGAATGATTAGCGCTACAATACGAACGTGAATACACGACTACAAGGGAGGTCGAACATGAAAATTTCAGCAGGAGAATTCAAGACCAACTGCCTTAAATTGATGGATGAAGTTGCCCGCACCCACGAACGGTAATCCCCCCAGCAAATAAAGGTATTCTGAAGTAGAATTTTCTTAACTGCGATTTAAGGATTTTTTATATGAAGATGTCCCGCTTTACCGACAGCCAGATTATGCAGATACTAAAGTTGGCCGACGCCGGTACGTCAGTACCGGCCTTATGCCGAATACCCGGCCGTGCAGTCAGGCCAATTTTGCCGGTCAAGGCTGCGAAGCAGCATTGGCCCCAGATCAGACGATAATCCGCCGCCCGCAAAAACGGCGCGTAGGGAAAATCCGGCGGAAGGAGCAAAACGAAGCTGAGTTGGAGTAGAATTCGACAGGGGCAGAGGGCTGTTGGCGTTTACAGATTGCTGGCTTGGTAACAGTAATTATATCAAACACTTATAGAATTTCCTGCCGTTTTTGTACAAAATTCAGCTTAAGAGTAAGCCATGGAAATTCGGATTAAAAGGGTGTACGAACAGCCGGACCAGCATGACGGTCGGCGTATCCTCGTGGACAGGCTCTGGCCGCGCGGTTTAACCAAGGAAAAAGCAAGTATTGATCTGTGGCTCAAAGACATTGCCCCCGGCACGGAGCTCAGAAAATGGTTTGCTCACGACACGGGCAGGTGGGAAGAGTTCAAGGAACGATATCTTGCTGAACTAAAAGAAAATAGCGAGCAAATCCGTATCTTGAAACAAGAGCTGGACAAAGGCGTCGTGACACTCGTCTATGGCGCCAAGGATGAGGAGCATAACCAGGCGGTCGTCCTCCGCGACCTGTTCGTTCGGCAGGCAGCGCAGCGCGCCTAGTTCCACGCGCACAGCACCGCCGTCGGTTTCAAGAGCCTACTGGCGATGTCTTCGAAAGCGTCGATGT
>DAICZK010000181.1 GCA_027311185.1 Sulfuriferula sp. | reverse complement strand
AAATCCCTCCCCGACTGGGCGCTGGAAAACGGCAAGCTGCATCGCCGGTTCCAGTTTCGCGATTTCGTCGCCGCGTTCGGCTTCATGTCGCAGGTAGCGCTGATCGCGGAGCGCATGAATCACCACCCTGAGTGGTGCAATAGTTACCGCACGGTCGTCATCGACCTGACCACCCATGATGCGGGCGGCATCAGCGCGAAGGATATTGCGCTGGCGCAAGCCATTGACAGCCTGATTTAAAATGCACCACGGGCCGCAGTACTGTCGTTTTACTCATGCGCTGCACTGGCAGGCCAGGTAAGGACAAGCCCTCGCTCCGGTCTCACAAAACCAGTTTGAGCCTGCGCCCACCCGTAACAGAAAAACCTGCGCGCTCATAGAACAGCAATGTTCTATCAAACTGCGGCAATGGCGGCGTTGTCACGTCCAGCCGTCGCCAGCCGCGCGAAACCGCGAACGATCTGACTTGGGCTATCAGCCTGTACCCCACGTTTTTTGAGCGCCATTCGGGGCAAACGTAAAACTCGGCCAGAGTTCCAAAAACACCTTCCGCATACAGCGCATAACTTTCATACAGGCTCACGAAACCGATTGCTTGCTCACGGGTGTCGCGCGCGACAAATACGAAATATTTCTCCTGGATGAGAAAATCTTCGAGTCGGGTTATCGTTGCCGCCAGATCAAAATTAAACGCTGGCGAATTAACGGCCAGCATGATTTCGTTCAGCAAATTGCCTGCCAGGGTTGCAACTTCCGTTGCATGCTCCACCGTTGCGCGCTGAATGGTGATATTGCTGGTCATAATATCGGTCCAATCGGGTCTGAATTTCTCGCCTCAGGGTTTTTTTACCACTTTAACTTCTGGCTCACGTGGCGCGCTCGTTTGAGCAGAACGTTTTGTAATACGAGCCATTTTCCTGGTCAAGGCTAGCAGACCAAGGAGTGCTTCGTTCACGGCCTCAGTTGTAGGGAACGCCTTGGCTACCTTGTCATCGAGAAGAACTAGGTTAGTGCCAGTCGAATACCGCTTGAAATATTTCCCCCGCGTACCGCTACCCAAGTCTTCACGCCGATATTCGGTACGCATTTCATCTTTATCCTTGTTCATAGATACCTCGCTCATATCGTGTTGCGCGACGGGCGCTGATGATTCTGACTATGCGTCCGCGTTCAGTGTGGACTACCGCCAGCAAAAGCTGATTCTCACGGGCAACACCGAAAGTCAGCATACGTTTTTCGCCCACCGAATGATCCGGATCGAAAAATGTGAGCGCAAAAGGATCACCAAAAATAGAAGCAGCCTCTTCAAATGATACACCATGCTTTGCAAGATTTAACGCGGCCTTTACTTCATCCCATTCGAATTTCAGCATTTCAAGCGCCCTGATTTATTCATTTTATTACACATAACGAACAGCCCAACCGCCCGTCACAAAGTATAAAATAAAACAGTTGCCCGTAACACTCACTCCCTGTCGATCAGATATTCTTTTCAAGAATATGGGTTGGCAAATGATCGACGGTGTGCTGATTTTTATCCTCCCAATACTGCCGCAAACCCACATCTCCTTTTTTTATCGCCCAGTCGTTGAGTTGCTCGCGCTCGCTCGTATAAGCGAAATAAGGCACGCCCATGCCGCAGGAAGTCTGAACCAGGTCGATAGAGAGATCGAAAATCTGCCGCGCGCCGGGCAAAGGCACGAATTCGGCAAATAGCGCATCCCATTCGGGGTCGTTGCGGTGGATGACTTTCGCCGTGCCATACAGGCGCAGAATCAGCGGGTCGCCGTCGAATGCGCAAAACAGGATGGTCATGCGCGGACTGAGCTGGACGTGCGCGGCGGTTTCGTTACCGCTGCCGGTGACGTTGAGCCACGCGACGCGGTTTTTATCCAGTATGCGCAATGAATCCATCCCTTTGGGCGAGATGTTGACGCGGCTGTCTGCCGTGGCCGTGCCGACGAAAAACAGCTTTTGTCTCGTAATGAACGCGCTGTGCGCCGCAGACAATGCTTCATAACGTTTAGCCATGTCATCCTCTCTAATTAATCATCGGCGCTGTTTCTCTCAGCGCTGGTCAGGCCACTTGAGTCAGGGCTTCGGTCCAGGCCGTGGCTGACAGCCGGTTAACGCCGCTGATGAGCGCCTTGACCGACGCGGTAACGATATTGGCGTCGATACCTACGCCGTAACAGTCGTGGCCGCCCGCCGCCGTCACCTCCATGAAGGCGCAGGCGGGCGCGTCGCCGCCTGCGGTGCTGCGGCCCATTGAACGCTCCTCGTAACTGCGCACCTGAAAGACCAAGCCGAGCTCGCGCAACGCAAGAACGGCGGCGTCGACCGGGCCGTTGCCCTCGCCGACCAATAATCGCCGGATGCCATCCTTTTCCACGCTCAGCCGTATCCCTTGCCTGCCGCCCGACTCGAACAAATGGTGCTCGACGTAACGTAGAGGTTGCTCGATCGCGAGATAATTCTGCGCAAACAGCGCCCAGATGTCGGCTGCGCTCATTTCGCCGCCGTGCCTGTCGGTATGCCGTTGCACCGCGGCGGAGAACTCGATCTGCAAACGCCTGGGCAACACTACCCCGTATTCGGCTTCCAGCAAATAGGCGACGCCGCCCTTGCCCGACTGGCTATTGACGCGAATGACCGAATCGTAACTGCGGCCAAGATCAGCCGGGTCGAGCGGCAGATAAGGCACGTTCCAGATCGCATCCGGGCGCTGAGCAGCAAAACCCTTTTTGATCGCGTCCTGATGCGAGCCCGAGAACGCGGTAAACACCAGATCGCCGACGTAAGGGTGGCGCGGGTGAACTGGCAGGCCGGTGCAATGCTCCGCAGTGCGCGCGACCGCGTTGATGTCGGAAAAATCAAGGCCGGGGGACACGCCCTGGGAATAAAGATTGAGCGCAAGGGTCACGATATCGACGTTGCCGGTGCGCTCGCCATTGCCGAACAAGCAGCCCTCGACGCGGTCGGCGCCCGCCATGACCGCCAGTTCCGCCGCCGCAACCGCCGTGCCGCGATCATTATGCGGATGCACGCTCAGCACCACACTGTCGCGGCGCGCCAGATGGCGGTGCATCCATTCGATCTGGTCGGCGTAAACGTTCGGCGTCGATGCTTCTACAGTGGCGGGCAAATTGAGGATGACTTTATTGTCCGGCGTCGCTCCCCAGGCGTCAGTCACGGCGTCGCAGATTTCGAGCGCGAAATCGAGTTCGGTAGTGCTGAAGGTTTCCGGGCTGTATTCCAG
>DAICZK010000180.1 GCA_027311185.1 Sulfuriferula sp. | reverse complement strand
CGGTTGCTCTGCTCCAGCGCACGCAGCAATTCTATTCGCTCCAGCACGCGCAAAATGTCCGGAATCAGATGCTCCAGCAGGAAAATGTCGTCGCGACTGAACGCCTCCGCCCCGGCCCGATCCAGCAACAGCACCATCCCGACCAGTCTGCCGTTAATTGCGAGCGGCATGGCCAGACCCGGATAGTTGGCAATTTGCAACTCGTTACCCGCAATGATTCTGGGTTTGTCGGCGCTACCGCCCTCGCTGGCGAGAGACGCCGCCAGTTGTGCTAACCCCGGCGAAACCCGCAACTCGTCCAGCAACGCCGCATCGACTCCCTGCGCGAGCAGGCTGCTGGCGCGGCCCTGACCGTCGATGGTCGCGTAGACCGCCTTGCATGCCCCGGTTACTTCCATTAAATCAACCAGAATGTCTTCTAAAAATTCTTTCAGATCCTGTGTCGTTTTCACGCGCTTGTCGGCTTTATTGAGGCGGGCCTGTATATCGGTCAGTAAGATCATGCGTATGCTCGCGGCCGCCAGACTGTCCGACGCCGTATCGCTGGCCTCGAATTCCCTGCACAGCCTTGCCAGCAGCCGATTGACCGCCTGTTCCAGCGCTCGCGTTTCCTCGGTCGCGTCAGGTGTCGGCGCCAGCGTCTGGCGACAGGTAGCGATAGCGTCGATGGACTTGAGCAGCGCGTTATAACCGGTATTGTCCGCCATGATTATCCTTGTTGTTTTAAATGAATGCCTGTGCGTCCACTTGCCCGAATATCGCCACGGCGGCAATAATCGTCTCCTGCGACAACTTAAGGCCGGTCTGCTCAAGCACGGGGATAACGGACAGAATGTTCTCCTCGCTGCTATTGCTGCGAAACATCTCGTGCAGCCGATTGGCAATGTAGACGATGCCCGCGACAGGGAACCCTACAGTCGCCGTCCTGTCATGATGGCTACCGATAGCCTGCTGAATCACCGCCGGGAAATTCCAGTGCCTGGCCACCTCGGCCCCGAGCAGGGCATGATCGAAACCGTACTCGCGCTGTTCAAGGTCGATCAGCCCGTCGCCTAGCGCCAGATCCTGATCCAGAATCGCGCCGAACGAATCCGGCAGGGTAAGCGCCATCGCCAGTTGGCCGATATCGTGCAACAACCCCGCCGTAAACGCAATATCGGGATTTTGCCCGAGTTTTTTCGCCAGAAACCGCGCGCACGATGCGACCTGGATATTGTATTGCCAAAACTCTTTTTTGCTCAATAATTCATCGGTGACGTGCGACAGCCCGTGGATCAGCCCGACCGCCACTGTCAAGGTTCTGACGCTATCGAAACCCAGAATAATCACCGCCTCGTGGATCGAGCCGACCTGACGCGACAGGCCATAAAAAGAAGAGTTGGCGACCTGCAGGAGCTTGGCCGAGATGGCCTGATCCTGACTGATTTTTTGCGCCAGTAGCGCGGTTGAAATATCGCCATTAAAGCTGTCTATGACCTCCAGCACGACGGCGGGGATCGCGGGCAACTGATGCAGACTGTCCAGCACTGTTTTTAACTGCTCGGTCGTCATTTCAGCTCCTCTGCTCCAACAAATGTCGTAGCCTGTTGCCATCATCCAACCCCATTACTGCCTTGCCCGCCAGCACGTCAAACGGCAATGACCAGCAAGCGCCCGCGGGCTTGCGAAGTTCGACCCAAGGCATAGCACCAGTAATGCGCCGGCATACCGTTCTCCAGACGGCAAGACTCGCCGCCTTCGGGCTCCATCCCGGTCTCTCGGGCCAGGCAGGACAAGGTATCGGTCGCCAGACGCTCATTCGCCATCGCCCCCAGCAAGGGACCGCCATCGCCAAACAGTTCGCGCGCCAGGCGGTTTGCGAGCGCAATGATGCCATCCTCGCCTACGCCCAGCACCGCGATTGGCAGATTTTCGAGAATTTCCTGGGAGATGCCCAGCACATCGAGATTACGCGTAATCTGATCGGCTTTTGCCGCTATATTCTGCTCGAGCTTGCGATTGGCGATGATCAATGCGGTATTGACGGCTTTGAGCTCATTGCTCAGACGTTCGTTTTCGCGAACGATTTCGTAGCGCCTGAAAGCTTCTTCGATATTGGCGCGTAATAAATCATCCTCCCATGGCTTGGTCAGGAATTTGTAAATCGCGCCGCGATTGATCGCATCAGTCACCGAAACCAGCTCGGTATAGCCCGATAGCACGATGCGCACGGTATCGGGATAGAGCTCCTTGACCTGGCTTAAGAACACCACGCCGCTCATGCCGGGCATGCGCTGGTCAGCGACAATCACACCGGTTTCAGGGTGTTGGGCCAGCAACGCCAGCCCCTCCTCACCGCTACCGGCGGCAAGAAAATGATAGCCGTCACGGCGCAGCAAACGGGTGAGAGAAGTCACGATATTCGCGTCGTCGTCAACTATCAGCAGAGTACGTTCCATCATCCCGCTTTCGTTTTCGTTTGAGTCAGTCTACAGTGTAACCTTATAATTTCCCATCAGACAACCTATTATTTGGCGCGGTAGCCAACGCGGGGGCTGCCTGAACAACCGCAATCCCGCCGCGTCGCATGGCAAAACGACAGCATATCAAACGCCTCGCCCGACTAATCAGCCCGGCGAGGAAGCTGCCGGCGCGACCGCGATAAAGGCGTCAGCATAAATATCGCTCATCGCCGCACGCGCCAGATAGGCTTTTTTCCTCGCAGTTTTCACCATGTCCGGATTGCCGCATAAATACACGCGCCATCCCGACAAATCCGGATGTTGAGCAAGCGCGACATCGAGCGCACGCCCCGGCGCGAACCCGGCTGCCCCCGTATCGTCCGATACGCAAGGCGTGTAACGAAAATGCGGTTGCAGGCGCGCGATTTCGCGCAGTTCATCGACCAGGTACAGACCGGCGACATCGCGGCTACCGTGATACAGCCAGATCGGACCGACGTGGCCCTGAGCCAGCGCGTCGCGCAATATTCCCATCAGCGGCGCGAGGCCAGAGCCGGTGCCTATCAGCAACAGCGGCTGGGCGGGCCGGTCGGGAAGGTAAAAACAGTCGCCCAGCGGCGCGCTGATTTGCAGGCTGTCGCCCACCTTGAGCTCGCCGTGTATCCAGCCGCTCATGCGACCGCCCGGCAAACGGCGCACATGCAGGCGCACAAGGCCGTCTGCGGGCAGGCTGGCTATGGAATAGCTGCGGGAAAATCCCGGCTCCTTGTACAGATTGATGAACTGGCCCGGCCGAAAGGTCGACAACGATGGGCAGTCCAGCCCTACG
>DAICZK010000017.1 GCA_027311185.1 Sulfuriferula sp. | reverse complement strand
TTCTCGCGCTGGCTAACGATTACGACGCCGTCCAGCTGGGCACCATTCTCAACAAACACCTGACAGTAGCCGAAGCGACCCATTTCATTACCGAAGGCAGGGGTAATCGTTACGATCCTGCAGTAGTGGATGCGTTTCTGGGCAAGGCCCAGGTTGCGGATGAGGCTGTTGCGCTCGAATCCGGCGCCCAGATAAATTCCGCGCAGCTTACGCCGGGGATGGTGCTGTCCAAAGACCTGATAGGCCGCAGTGGCAATTTGTTGCTGTCGAAGGACTATGTGCTCGACGCGCTGTTGATCAATCAGATCCAGAATTTCGAACGACTGGAACAGGAGCAATTCGTCATTCACGTTCACATGAAAAAAGGAGGTTGACTTGAATCGCATCATGTTGGTAGACGATGAGGACAACATCCTCAATGCATTGCGCCGTGTGCTGGTGAACCGCAATCCCGCCGACCTTGAAAGTCCGCATTATGTCGTAGAGACGTTCAGCTCGCCGCGCGCAGCGCTGGAACGGGCGGAAGACATGGCGTTTGATCTGGTGGTGTCCGACTACCGCATGCCCGAAATGGGCGGCGTCGAGTTTTTGAAGGCGCTCAGGCAAATACAGCCAAATGCTGCGCGTATCATTCTGAGCGGTTATGCCGACCTCGCCGGTCTGGTTAGCGCGATCAACGAAGCGGAGATTTTTCGTTTTCTCAGCAAACCGTGGCATGAATTCGATTTGAGGCTGGCCATTTCCCAGGCTCTGCATTACCGTGCCATCTTGCAGGAAAATCAGCGCCTGGCCGATCAGGTGCGAGTCCAGCAAGGTCTGTTGAGCAAACAGGAGATGGCGCTCAGGCGTTTGGCGGAAGAAAGTCCCGGGTTGGCCAAAGTGAACTGGGGCCCGGACGGTTCGGTCATTATCGACGATCTGCTGTAATAGCCGTCGGGTTAGCCGCCGTATTCCATTGTCGCGGCTGGGTTATTTTTTCTTCGTGTCGGTTTTACTGTTAATGTATTGTTCTACCGCTGCCTTGGTTAGCGCGCCCAGCTGATAGCCCACCATCTTGCCGGCCGGGTTGAACAGATAGGAGGTAGGCAAGCCGCTTATCTCGCCGATCTGGCCGGCAATATCCGCATCGCCGAGGACGATGGGGTAATTGATATGCATGCTGGCGGCGAAAGTCGTGACCTGTTTGGCGTTGCGGTAATCCATCGCGACGCCGATAATCGCCAGGCGCGTTTTGCCGTATTGGGTCTGTAACGAAATCAGGTCGGGAATCTCTTCCTGACAAGGCGGGCACCAGGTCGCCCAGAAGTTGACCAGCACCCATTTGCCTTTATACGCGTCGAGGTTTTGTGCGTGTCCCTGCGTGTCGGTAAAGTTGAATGCCCAGGCAGAGGCCGTGAACAGTGAGAGCGCGATAAAGCTCAGGATTCGATTCCGCATAAATAAACTCCTATAATGACGTTTTTAATTAGCCGCCATCAAGCTATGACTGACTACCGTATTGAAAAAGACTCGCTGGGCGAGTTTAAAGTTCCGGCCGACGCCTGGTATGGAATCCAGACTGCCCGGGCGGTCTCAAACTTCTCTATCTCCGGGCGCATGCCCGATACCGATTTTATTCGCGCCCATGTGCAGATCAAACTGGCTGCCGCCCAGGCCAACGAGCAACCGGGGTGGCTAGGCGCGGTCGAGTGCGCCGCTATTGTAACCGCTTGCGAACGGATTCTGAACGGTGAATTTCTGGAGCAGTTTGTCGTCGATCGTTTTCAGGCCGGCGCGGGAACCAGCCACAACATGAACAGCAACGAGGTCATCGCCAATCTGGCTAACGAGGCGCTCGGCGGGCGCAGAGGACAGTACGCACCCATACACCCCAACGATCATGTCAACATGGGGCAATCGACCAATGATACCATCCCCGCCGCGATCCGTCTCGCGCTGTTGGTCAAGCTGCCGCGCCTGCTCGATGCGGTCGAACAGATGGCGGTTGAATTCGACCGTATCGCGCTACAGGAACGCGATACGGTGAAAAGCGCGCGTACCCATCTGCAGGACGCCGTGCCCACCACGATAGGGCGCGAATTTGCGGCGTATGGCTGGATACTGCGCCGCAGCGCGACGCAGCTAGCTCTGCTGCGGCCGCTCTTGTGCGCCACGGGTCTGGGCGGTTCTGCGGCGGGTACCGGTTTGAATACGGCGCCCGATTATCCGCAACGGGTGGCGCTGGCGCTCGCCCGGTTGACCGGGGACGAGATCGTCGTCGGCGATCTGGCCGCGCAGATGCAATCTGTTTTCGATCTGCAAGCCCTGTCAGCCGGGATACGGGGTCTGGCTCTGGAGCTCACAAGGATAGCCAATGACCTGCGTTTACTGGCTTCGGGCCCGCGCACCGGGCTGGGCGAAATCACCTTGCCGGCCGTGCAACCCGGTTCCTCCATTATGCCCGGCAAAGTCAATCCGGTCATGTTCGAGATGCTTAATCAGGTCTGCTATCAGGTGTTAGGGCAAGATGCGGCTGTCGCCTACATGACGCAGGCTGGACAACTGGAGCTCAACGTGATGATGCCGGCGCTGGGTTCGGCATTGTTCGATGCGATGGACTGGCTGACCAACGCGATTTGCGCGGCAACCGATAAAAATCTCAAGGGTCTGGTCGTCAACCGGGATAGGTGCGAGCATTTCATTCACGACAGCGTAGGCCTCGCTACCTTGCTCAATACCCGTATAGGCTATGCCCGGGCTGCAGAAATCGCCAAGGAGTCGGAGGCTACCGGTCAGCCGGTGCGCGAAATTGTCGCCGCGCACGGTTTAATGAGCGAGAGGGACTTCAATCAGCTGGTATTGGCCGCCGCGCACGGCAGGGACTTGGATATGCCTTTAGCGTGAGCGGCGCGCCATGACGCAAAAACTCAGGCGTTCGACGGCGGGATAGTCGTTTTGTCCTCACGTTTCTTGTGGACATTGTGATTGCTCAGCCAGTCACCCAATGTCAGTTGCGGATTTGTGACCAGCGTCGCGAGCGGCAGCAGGTGGTTATCGGGCTGAAATACCAAACGTTCGAATACTTCGCGCAGGATGATGTGTTCGGCTGGAGAGGCCAACGCCCAGCCCTTGCCGGTACGGACTAACCAGTGCGCACGGGCGAGTTCGGACAGCACCTGTTCCAGTTGGTCCCAGTTTGCGTGCATGGCCGCGGTCAGCTGTTTGATGGTCAGGATTTTGCCCTGCTGTTGTGCCAGTGCCGCGCGTTGCAATACGTGCAGGGCGATATAAAAAATATTGCCCGGCACATGGGTATCCGCATCGTGCGTATTGTGATAATAGGGCAGGGCGGCAGTCAGGGTCGCACCAATCAGCACGGTAATCCACGACAAATAAATCCATAGCAAAAATAACGGCAAGGCGGCAAATGCGCCATATATCATGGTGTATGAAGGGAAATGACTGACGTAGCCGGAAAACAGCAGTTTTACCGCCTCGAACAGCAACCCGGCGACCAGGCCGCCGATCCAGGCGTGGCGGGTCGGGACATAGCGGTTGGGTACAAGCAGATACAGCAGCGACATCGCGGTAACCGTCAATACCGCGGGCACAAATTTGAGCAGGAACAGGCGCAAACCGTGAATCTCGTGCACTATGCCGATGGCCAGCCCGGCCAGATACGATGACGCATACAAACCTGCACCTATCAGGATGGGGCCGACGGTGAGCAGCGCCCAGTAAATCAGAAGCCGCTGCATCAGCCCGCGGCGGGTTTGTACATGCCAGATGTTGTTAAGCGCGTGCTCTATCGTCTGCATGAGCAACAGCGCCGTCACTGCCAGCGCTGCGATGCCGATGAGCGTGAGTTTTCCCGCATTGGCGGAAAATTGCATCATGTAGACAGTAATGACCTTGCTCGCGGTTTCCGGCACCATATTTTGTAGCAGGAATGTCTTGAAACTTGCGGAAATGCCGCGAAAGGCGGGGAACGCCGAAATGATGGTTAAGGCTATGGTAATGAGCGGGACGATGGCGAGCAGCGAAGTGTAAGTCAGACTTGCCGCGGTCTGGCCCGAGTCGTCGGCGTCGAAACGCCGGTATACGAAAAGCAGGAACCGATAAAAACGACCCACAATCACCTCTTAAATTGTCTGGTTGGCGACTATCACGGGCGCTTGCGCCGCCGACGGCAGGGCATACGATCCATTTGGCGGAAAAAAGGCGCCTGGTGCAGGCAGTGCTGTTTTCATCGACAAATTCGCGCCGGAGCCGTGCTTACTCGCGTTATAATCGCACAATTCTTCGATGGTGTATCAGCATGCGCGATATTCTCGTTCTCTATTACAGTCAGCAGGGTGCGACCCAAGCACTGGCGCAGGTGATTGCGCACGGAATCGGCTCGGTTCCCGGCGTCCAGGCAAGATTGCGCACCGTACCCAAGGTGACTGCCACCATTCAGGCCGCCCAGCCGCCGATACCTGAATCGGGCTCGCCGTATGTCGAATTGCGCGATCTGAGCGAGTGCATAGGGCTTGCGCTAGGCAGTCCCACGCGTTTTGGCAATATGGCCGCCGCGTTGAAATATTTTCTCGACGGAACATCAGGATTGTGGATGGAGGGCGCGCTGGCGGGCAAGCCCGCGGCTGTGTTTACCTCGACAGCTAGCATGCACGGCGGGCAGGAAAGCACTCTACTCTCGATGATGCTGCCGCTATTGCATCACGGCATGCTGATCGTGGGCATTCCCTACACGGAAGCTGCGCTTGGCAGCACCGTCACCGGCGGTACGCCTTATGGCGCGAGTCATGTCGCCGGCACCGACGGCCAGGCGCAGATCAGCGAAGATGAGCGCAAGCTGGCTTTTGCTCTGGGCAGGCGCCTGGCGCTGGCGGCGCTCAAGCTGTCCGCCGAGCGTAACGGAAGCCCGTCATGAACCGTACTACTGTGTGGTTGCACTACATCAGCATCGTCAGCCTGATCGCGCTGATTTTTCTTTCTGTCGCCTGGGAGGGATGGCTCGCGCCGCTCAAGCCGGGCGGTTCCGCGTTGATTTTGAAGGTGCTGCCGCTGCTCGTGCCGCTGTTCGGCATCCTGCGCGGCAAACGTTATACTTACCAGTGGGCATCGCTGATGATACTCATTTACTTTGCCGAGGGCGCGGTACGCGCCTGGTCGGATCATGGTTTGTCGCAGCGCCTGGCGATGCTGGAAGTCGCGCTGACCGTGATTTTTTTCTTCGCGGCGATTTACTACGCTCACGCAATGGCTCGTCGGAGCCATTAACAAGCCCTTATTAAACGAGCCCTTAGCAGGCAGGAACCCCATGTTGGATATACAATTGCTCCGCAACGATCTCTCCGCAGTCGGCGCGCGACTCGCCAGTCGCGGGTTCGACCTCGACACAGCCGAATTCGCCAGGCTCGAAGCCGAACGCAAAACGCTGCAAACGCACACCCAAGCACTGCAAGCCAAGCGTAACGCCAGTTCGAAACAGATAGGCATCGCCAAATCGAAGGGCGAGGACACCGACGCCCTCATGGCCGAGATCGCTGATCTGGGCGCCGAGCTCACTGCTGCCGAAGGCGCGCTGACCGTGTTGCAGGCATCGCTCAACGTGCTTCTCATGGGCATCCCCAATTTGCCCCACGCGTCTGTTCCGGCAGGTCGATCGGAAGAAGATAATGTGGAAATAAGCCGGGTAGGTACGCCTCGCCTGTTCGATTTTCCGGTCAAGGATCATGTCGATGTGGGTGAAAAGCTGGGCCTGGATTTCGAGACCGCGAGCAAGATCGCGGGCGCGCGTTTTTCCCTGCTGCGCGGCGGGCTCGCCCGCTTGCACCGGGCGCTGGCGCAATTCATGCTGGACACTCACACCGCCGCGCATGATTACACCGAAGTGTATGTGCCGTATCTTGTGAATGCCGAATCCATGCGCGGCACCGGCCAACTGCCCAAATTTGAAGAAGACCTGTTCCATGTGCCGCGCGCCGAAATGGAACGGCTCTATCTTATCCCTACCGCGGAAGTGCCGCTGACCAACATGGTGCGCGACCAGATCGTCGCGCGCGAACAATTGCCGCTCCGGTTCGTCGCGCATACGCCCTGTTTCCGGGCCGAGGCGGGCGCCTACGGGCGCGATACGCGGGGGATGATACGGCAACATCAGTTCGACAAGGTCGAGCTGGTGCAGCTGGTCGAACCGAAAGACAGCTATGCTGTGCTCGAACAATTGACCGGTCACGCCGAGGCCATCCTGCAGGCGCTGGAACTGCCTTATCGGAAAATGCTCCTGTGTACCAGGGATATGGGATTCTCTGCCGCGAAGACCTATGACCTGGAGGTCTGGCTGCCCGCGCAGCAGACTTATCGCGAAATTTCATCGTGCAGTAATTTCGAGGCTTTTCAGACGCGCCGCATGCAGGCGCGTTTTCGCGCCGAAAACGGTAAACCTGAACTGCTGCATAGCGTGAACGGCTCGGGGCTCGCTGTCGGTCGCACGCTGGTCGCGATTCTGGAGAACCACCAGCAAGCCGACGGCGCGGTCGCGATTCCCGAAGCTTTGCGTCCCTACATGGGCGGGGTGGCTGCACTGAAGCCGGTGACCGGGGCATAACGGGCGATTTTCAGGTCATAGCCGGTCGCAAGGAGTTCGGGTTTCGACGTCGATTGTATCGCCAGCCGCAGTATTGACTTGCTATTGAGGATAGAGCAATTTATAATCGAAAGCTTTTATAGTTCGATACAGGAGCATCACATTATGGCAAACAGCGCACAAGCTGGAAAGCGTGCCAGACAGAACAACAAGCAGCGTGCTTGCAACGCCGCATTGCGTTCTACCTTGCGTACCGCGATCAAAAAAGTTCAAAAAGCGGTATTGGCCGGCGATAAAGCCGTTGCAGCCAGCACTTTCGGCGTCTCCGTCAGCGTCATAGACCGCATTGCCGATAAAAACATTATTCACAAAAACAAGGCCGCTCGTCATAAAAGCCGTCTGTCTGCCGCGATCAAGGCTATGGCCTGAGCAGTTCGGGTCGGGAGTTTATCGAATTCCGGGCTGGTGGTTGCGCCGGATAATTCCGGTTTGACAATATCTGGTCGGAAAATCGGTCTGAAAATTTTGGCGGATAAATAATGTGATTTTTATCCGCGAGCGCCGGGCGGCGTTTGAATGACAGCAGGCAGCGGTGTTATTGGTCGCCGCTTTTTTCGGGCTGGTTCGGGTAGATGACCTGCAAATCGTTTTCCTTGGCGAAGCCGAGCACGAAAGCGTAGCTGGCAGGCTGCACCTGCTGTAGCTCCTTGTCTACTATCACGCATTTGACGCCATTGAGCGTCATGGGACGCACATAGGGCGAATAGCTCATGCGGTGATCTTCGCCGAAGGTAGACAGCGAGCCGGAAAGCCGTTCGGCCCAGTCGCTGGGGCGAAAAGTCCGTCCCGCCGAAGTCAATCCTTGGATAATGATTTCGTTATCGCCTAGTTCGAACATAGTATGCGCTTCGCTTAAACCAACATAATGCGATTTTATCAGACTATCGGATGCTTGCGGTCAGATGTTTTTTTGGTAAACTGTTTCTGGCACCTGCTAGAATATCGGCAACCCTTTCGTCAGCAAACCATTCCATTTGAATCGGAGAGAAAAATGACCCATGAATTGCCAGCCCTACCTTATCCTAAAGACGCCCTGCAACCGCACATATCCGCCGAAACGCTGGAATATCATTACGGCAAACATCATCAGACTTATGTGACCAATCTCAATAATCTGATCAAGAATACCGAATTCGAGACGATGTCTCTGGAAGACACCATTTTGAAATCCACCGGGGGTATTTTCAACAATGCCGCCCAGGTCTGGAACCACACTTTTTACTGGAATTGCCTGAGCCCCAATGGCGGCGGCGCTCCTACGGGCGCCCTGGCGGCCGCGATCAACGCCAAATGGACCTCGTTCGACGCTTTCAGGGAGGCTTTCAGCAAAGCTGCGGTGGGCACCTTCGGTTCGGGTTGGGCATGGCTGGTAAAAAATGCAGCGGGTGAACTGGAAATCGTATCCACCAGCAATGCCGCGACTCCCCTGAGCCACGGACAAATCGCGTTGCTGACTTGCGACGTGTGGGAACATGCTTACTACATCGATTATCGTAATGCTCGACCCAAATATGTAGAGACGTTCTGGAATCTGGTAAACTGGAATTTCGTTGCAGCCAATTTTGCCGCATAGTTCTTGCGGTTCCTGATTATTGGCAAGCAGAGGGCGGCGTGAGCCGCCTTCATGTTTTCAACCCCATATTTTTGCACCGCTACTATCATGTCCTATTTGATGAACACTTATGCACGTCAGCCGGTCACTTTTGTTCGCGGCGCAGGCGTTTGGCTATGGGATGACGCGGGCAACCGTTATCTGGATGCGCTGGCGGGTGTCGCCGTCAATGGTCTGGGACACGCGCATCCGGCTTTGACTGCAGCGATTTGCGAGCAGGTGCAAAACCTGATTCATACCTCCAACATCTATCAGATACAGCATCAGGAATCGCTCGCGCAACGGCTGTGCCAGTTGTCGGGCATGGATAAGGTGTTTTTTTGCAATTCGGGTTGCGAAGCGAACGAGGCTGCCATCAAGCTTGCGCGCCTGTACGGACATGCCAAGGATATTGCGACGCCGACCATTATCGTAATGGAAAAATCCTTTCATGGGCGCACCATGGCAACGCTGACGGCGACCGGCAACCGCAAGGTGCAGGCGGGTTTCGAACCCTTGCTGGCCGGGTTCGTGCGCGTGCCTTATAACGACATTGACGCGGTGCGGCAGGTGGCCGAGCACAATCATGAAGTGGTTGCGGTACTGGTTGAGCCGATAGAAGGCGAAGGCGGAATCAGAATACCCGACGCCGACTATTTGCATCAGTTGCGCGCCGTGTGCGACGCGCACGGCTGGCTGTTGATACTGGACGAAGTGCAGACCGGCATAGGCCGTACCGGCACCTGGTTTGCCTATCAGCATACGGATATGTTGCCCGATGTGATGACCTTGGCCAAAGGGCTCGGTTCTGGCGTGCCTATCGGCGCTTGCGTCGCGCGTGGCGCGGCGGCCGAACTGTTCAAGCCGGGCAACCATGGCTCGACTTTCGGCGGTAATCCGCTTGCGTGCGCCGCTGGTCTGGCGACCTTGCGGATACTGGAGGACGACGATCTGCTAAACAACGCTGTCCGGGTCGGCGCCGCAATCGTGGGCGGATTCGAGCGCGAATTGAGCGGCGTCGCTGGAGTGCGGGCGATACGCGGCGCGGGCATGATGATTGCGATAGAACTCGACAGGTCTTGCGTCGAACTGGTCAGGAGGGCGCTGGCGGCGCATCTGTTGATCAACGTAACGGCCGATAACGTCATTCGTCTGCTGCCTCCGCTCATCATGAGCGAAGCCGAGGCAGCGCAACTGGTCGCGGGCCTGGCGCCTATCATCCGCGACTTTCTGCTCAAGGCCGGGTCATGAATCCGGTCAAGCATTTTTTGCAGTTTCACGATTTGACGCGCGCGGAGTTCGAGCATATTTTTGCGCGCTCGAAAATAATCAAGAGTCGCTTCAAAAATTATCAGACCTACCATCCCCTGCTGGATCGTACGCTGGCGATGATATTTGAAAAGCAATCGACGCGCACCCGGCTGTCGTTTGAGGCGGGCATGCACCAGCTCGGCGGCTCGGCGATTTATCTCAACACGCGCGACACCCAGCTCGGCCGCGGCGAACCGGTGGAAGACGCGGCTGAAGTCATCTCGCGCATGGTCGATATTGTGATGATACGTACCTTCGAGCAGGCGATCATAGAACGTTTTGCCGCGCATTCGCGCGTGCCGGTGATCAACGGTCTGACCAACGAATACCATCCGTGCCAGATTATGGCTGACATTTTCACTTATATCGAGCGGCATGGCAGCATTGGGGGTAAAACCGTGGCCTGGGTGGGCGATTCCAACAATATGTGCAACACCTGGCTGCAAGCCGCCGTAGTGCTGGATTTTAACGTCCACGTCTCGACGCCGCCGGGCTACGAGGTTGAACCCGAGCGCGCCGGATTGTACGATACCACGCATTATGAAAGTTTCGACGACCCGATGCAGGCATGTCGCGGCGCGCATCTGGTTACCACCGACGTGTGGACCAGTATGGGTTTCGAAGCCGAAAACGAAGAGCGCAAGCGGGATTTCCAGGACTGGCAGGTCGATGCAGAGATGATGGCGGTTGCCGACCCGGAGGCCTTGTTCATGCACTGCCTGCCCGCGCATCGCGGCGAAGAAGTGGCGGTGGAAGTGATGGACGGCAAACAGAGCGTGGTGTGGGACGAGGCTGAAAATCGCCTGCACACGCAGAAAGCTTTGATGGAGTATCTTTTGCTGGGTAAAGTGGCGTAACCGCGCCAGCATCGCAGTTTGGGTGTAAAATCCGCGCTGTTTCCGGCGCGCGGCGCCGGAGTTGAATTGAAAATTGTGAACTGTGGATATTTAAGCAATGAGTGACGTAAAAAAAGTAGTGCTGGCTTATTCCGGCGGTCTGGATACCTCGGTTATCCTGCAGTGGCTGCAAGATCATTACCAATGTGAAGTAGTGACCTTTACGGCAGACATCGGGCAGGGCGAGGAACTGGAGCCAGCGCGCGAGAAAGCCCGAAAACTGGGCGTGAAGGAAATATTCATCGACGATTTGCGCGAGGAATTCGTGCGCGATTTCGTCTACCCCATGTTCCGCGCCAACACCGTCTATGAGGGTGAATACCTGCTTGGCACCTCGATTGCGCGGCCGCTGATCGCCAAACGGCTGATAGAAATCGCCAACCTTACCTGCGCCGACGCGATTTCGCATGGCGCGACAGGCAAAGGCAACGATCAGGTGCGGTTCGAGCTTGGCGCATACGCACTGAAACCCGATATCAAGATCATTGCACCCTGGCGCGAATGGGACCTGCTGTCGCGGGAAAAGCTTCTGGCTTACGCCGAAGCGCACGGCATCGCCGTCGACATGAAACACAAAAACGGCGGCAGCCCCTACAGCATGGACGCCAATCTCCTGCATATTTCGTACGAAGGCCGCAGCCTGGAGAATCCGGCGCAAGAGCCCGAGGCCGACATGTGGCGCTGGACCGTGTCGCCGGAACAGGCTCCCGATCAGCCCGAATACATCACGCTGGGTTTCAGCGGCGGAGACATCGTCGCCATCAACGAGGTCGCGCAGAGCCCGGCGAACGTACTGGCCGAACTGAACCGGCTGGGTGGGAAGCACGGCATAGGGCGTCAGGATCTGGTCGAAAACCGCTATGTCGGGATGAAATCGCGCGGCTGTTATGAAACGCCAGGCGGCGCAATCATGCTCAAAGCGCATCGGGCGATGGAATCGGTCACGCTGGATCGCGAGGTCGCGCACCTGAAAGACGAATTGATGCCGCGTTATGCCAGCCTGATTTATAACGGCTACTGGTGGAGCCCAGAGCGTAAAATGCTGCAGACGATGATAGACGCGTCGCAAGCGACGGTCAACGGCTGGGTCCGGGTCAAGCTCTACAAGGGCAATGTGATGGTAGTCGGCCGCGATTCGGCGACGGATTCGCTGTTCGATCCCACGATTGCAACTTTCGAGGATGATGCCGGCGCGTACAATCAGGCCGACGCGGGCGGGTTTATCAAATTGCATGCGTTGCGATTGCGGATCGCCGCCAGACTGCAAAACAAGCGGGGGGTGTGATGACACAGTTCGATCAGGTCAGCATTATCAAGCAGGCTAATGTTTATTTCGACGGCAAGTGCCTGTCGCACACCGTTTTGTTCGCGGACGGCAGCAAAAAAACCCTGGGCGTTATTTTTCCGAGCAGCCTGGTTTTCAACACCGCTCTGGCTGAGATCATGGAGATCAATGCCGGGAGGTGCAAGGTCAGGCTGGAGGGCAGCAGCGATTGGCAGACCTACGAGGCGGGCGAGCAGTTCAGCGTGCCGGCGAACAGCCAGTTCGAGATCGAAACGCTGGTCATGCTGGATTACGTTTGCCATTTTGTCGCCTCGTCTTGAGCGTGGCAGTCCGCATGCGCCGCTTTCGCTATGCTGCCGGTTTTTAGCATCTTGTATTTTACGCATCGTGCGCCCGCTGTCCCGGGCGGCGATTTTGTTTGAGGATAGGCCATGCCCAGTTTCGATATTGTCTCCGAAGTAGACAAGCAGGAAGTTAAAAACGCGGTAGAGCAGGCGAACAAGGAAGTCTCTACCCGGTTTGATTTCAAAGGCTCCGATGCGCGGGTCGAGCAGGCCGATTATGTGCTGACGTTGTTTGCCGACGACGAATTCAAACTCGATCAGGTTCAGGATGTGCTCAACAACAATCTGATCAAGCGCAGTATAGACATCAAGTGCCTGGAGTTCGACAAGACTGAGAAGATTACCGGCAACAAGGTGAAACGCGTCGTGACGGTCAAGACAGGGCTGGAAATCGAGTTGGCTAAAAGAATCGTGAAAGACATCAAGGAGAGCAAACTTAAGGTGCAGGCCACCATCCAGGGCGACGTGGTCCGCGTGAGCGGGGCGAAACGCGACTTACTGCAAGAGGCTATTGCTCTGGTACGCAAACAGGTGACCGACTTTCCCGTTCAATTTCTGAATTTTCGCGACTAAGGGCGAGCCCTGAACCGACGGACGCGCTCCTACATTTCTGTCAACGTCGTCGCGCTTCTGGTATGCTTGACCCAAGTTAACTAGGATGGGGATGAAAATGATTATTCGAGACATTCTGACTATGAAGGGCAGCGAAATCTGTTCGATTTCGCCCGAAAAAACAGTAGCCGACGCGATTGCACAGATGGTGAAGTACAACATCGGCTCCCTGGTTGTGCGTCAGGAGGGTGTGATGGTCGGTCTATTGACCGAACGCGACGTGCTGCGCCGATTGCACGAGCATGGCGAGGGGTTGATGAGCGAACAAGTCAGCGCGGTGATGGTGACCGAGCCGATCATCGGCAACCCCGACGACTCGGTCGATTATGTGCGCGGCGTCATGACCGATCATCGCGTCAGCCATTTGCCGGTTATGGACGGTGAAAACCTGCTTGGCGTCATTTCCTTTCACGATGTCGCGCGCGCCTGTCTGAACGCGGCAGATTTTGAAAATCGGCTGCTCAAGCGCTACATCAAGCATTGGCCGGAATAATCCGGTTTATTGGCGTTATTGACGGCGGGTGATTTCCCGGGCGATAATGTCCATGTTGACAGCGATGTTAATAGTACTGGGGTCTGCGATGTTAAATCGCAGGCGCAAGGTCAGTTGGTGTTTGCGTGGGGCTTCGAGCCCCAAAAAATACGCTTAATAAAAGATATTAAGATCGTCTTAGAATATAGCGTGTTTGTCTTTCGTTCAGCGTATCGGGCTTGAGGCCGACGTGCCGCCATTCGATGACGCGACTGATCTGGTTTGATGACCTGGTTTCCCGATTGACTAATATTAGGAGTTTCATAAAATGAAAAAAACGACTCAACTAGGCGCGCTGATTTGCACGATGTTGTGCGCATCGACCGCATTGGCAGCTAACGGGGATATGCCCGGCGATATGCCCGGAACCGTGATTGCGAGGGTTCGCGCCGTGAATCTCGATTTTGACAACAGCTCGTCCCCGCTTGCAGGTATCGCGGCGAACAACACGACCATTCCGGAAGTGGACGTGAGCTATTTTTTCACCAGCAATATTGCGGCCGAGCTGGTGCTGACCTACCCGCAGTCAGTTGGCATTGACGTCAACGGCACGAATATCGGCTCGCTCGATGCGCTGCCTCCGACCTTGACGGTGCAATACCATTTCATGCCCGACAGCCCGTACTTCAGGCCTTATGTCGGCGCCGGGGTCAATTACACGAACTTTTCCAGCGTGAATCTTGCCGGCGGCAATGACACCGTGCAGAACAGCAGCTGGGGCGCCGCGCTGCAAGCCGGATTTGATGTGCCTATCACCGCTAACATTTTGTTTAACCTGGACATTAAAAAGATCTACATGAAGACCGACGTGTCCGCCAACGGGGCTTACGTCAGCACGCTGACGCTTGACCCGGTACTGCTGGGCGTGGGTCTGGGCTGGAAGTTCTAGACAGATGCACGGGATGAAGGCGGAAGGGCAGAAGTGCCTGTCGTCCCGCCTTCGTAGCGCATCTTGAGGTGGTTTCCGGTTTTGGACCGCTCGGCTGTTAACCCAAGTATTCGTCATCCCCTTTATCCGATCTTTTCATAAATTCGCGTGATGATCGCGCAGGATTTTGTTTTGTAGGGGGCTTTTGTGAAAACGCGGTGTAGTTATACATACAGCCAACTGAACAAAAGCTTAATACGAAACAGAAGGCTAGCGAGGGCGCGCCAATTTATGCAAAGATCGGGTTATATGCCGTTACTGCCACCAAGCATTGCATCTCGTAAAACTTGAATCAGTCAGCGCTTCCTTAAACAGGACTTGATTTGTACTGTATCGCACAGACGTGACAGTGCCTCAGCTATAACCTGTACTCATTGGGTGGGTAATAATCCAACCTCGGTGAACAATCATCAGAAGTCATTATCGGTAAGCTCAATATCGGTTTTTTCGCGCTTGAGGTCAACCTCGTCTCCAACGTTAATGCCGTGGCTCAAAACATGTCGCAGGGATGTTGGGAGGCTTGCTCCCGCGTCCGGTGCCCGTGGTTAAAACAAAGGAGAAAAGTAATGGGAACCATACTGCTAATTATCATCGTGCTGATGCTCATCGGCGCATTTCCCACTTGGCCGCACAGCCGCAGCTGGGGGTACGGGCCGACCGGCGGGCTGGGGCTGGTATTGATCATATTGCTTGTGCTGATGTTGCTCGGGCTGATATGACCTGCCGCTCTGCTGCTGGGATTTTTAACGGCAATAGATAATAGCAGGCACAAAACAACCCAATTCGGAAATAGTGTGGTGCGCAGGTTTGCAACCGAGGAATACCAATAGCCGTCGTTTCAAGACGTGAGGCTTTTCAGTATTTCCTGATAAGCGCTCATCCTGACTGCGCTGATTTTTCCTTGCTGACAGGCGGCGAGGATGGCGCAATCCGGCTCGTGGATATGCCGGCAGTTGCTGAACTTGCAGTGTCCGATATGGGGGCGGAATTCGATGAACAGATGATCGAGTTCCCCCGCCGACAGATGATTCAAACCGAAAGCCTGCATGCCGGGCGAATCGATTAGCCGGCTGCTGGCATCGAGCCGATACATTTTCGCGCTGGTTGTCGTGTGTTTGCCGGAATCCAGCGCGGTGGATATGCTGGCGGTGGCGGTGGCCGTGCCTGGTATCAGCGCATTGATCAGACTGGATTTTCCCATGCCGGACTGGCCTACGAAAGCGCTTATTTTTCCCTCCAGATGCGGGCGCAGGGCGTTGATGTCGTGATGGGCGGAAACCCGGACCACGGCATAGCCCAAATTGCGATAGGGGGCGAGTTGCGCGAAAACGGCATCGGCCGTTTCTCCCAGATCGGATTTGTTCAGGCAGATCACGGCTTCTATATTGGCGGCCTGTGCGGCGATCAGGCAGCGATTGACCAAAGCGTCGTAGTAGCTTGGAATGGGTGCGATGACAATGACCGCCAGATCGACATTGGCGGCGATGAGTTTGCTGCGATGGGCGACGGAGCGGTAGAGCAGGCTGGCGCGCGGCAGAATGCGTTCCACTACACCCTGATCCGGGCTGGTGAGCTTGAATTCGACCCGGTCGCCGCAGGCTACCGATTCGCTTTGTTTGCCGCGCGCAACACATTCTATCTGCAGTTCACCGGATTCTACCTGATAGTGGCGGCCGTAGCTGGCGGTGACGAGTCCTTCGAGTCTGGCGGTCGAGCTCATGAGGACAGCGATTTCAATGTGTAGATCAACTCCAATGCGGCCTTCGGACTCAGCAGGTCGGGGTCGACGGTATCGAGCAGATCCAGGGCTTGGTGCGCGACGGGCTCAGCGGTGGCGGGTTTGCCCGGGCTGTTGAACAGATCGGGCTGGCGTCCGTCGGGTGCAGCGGCCTGTTCCAGTTCGACGAGCTTGCGCCGCGCAGCGGCAATTACCGGCTGCGGCACCCCAGCCAGGGCGGCGACCTGCAAGCCGTAACTTTGGTTGGCGGGACCGTCCTTGATACTGTGCAGAAATACGATGCGGTCTTTATATTCCACCGCCTCGACGTGTACGTTGACGATCTGCGGCGAACGCCCTGCCAGTTGCGTGAGTTCGAAATAATGCGTCGCAAACAGAGTGTAGGCGCAGATTTTTTCCGCGAGCTGACGAGCAACCGACCAGGCCAGCGCCAGGCCGTCGAAGGTCGAAGTGCCGCGCCCGATTTCGTCGAGCAACACCAGGCTGTGCGCGGT
>DAICZK010000179.1 GCA_027311185.1 Sulfuriferula sp. | reverse complement strand
TTCCGCATCCGAGCACAACCAATTCCACGATTTTATGCATAAGTGATTGCCAGCATAACGATATGCGCCTTTCTCAGACTCGCAATCAGTTTCCCACTTTAAGTTATTCTAGCGGATATATTATGGGGTTGCCTCAGAAAGCGGCAAATAAAGCACGGCAAGTCTATTGCAACAGTTGCAACGGCCTGAGCTTCCTCATACCTGCCTTGGTGCCGCTGCGGCACAGATAACCGCCCGTTAAGTTGATGCGCTCACAAATGCGACCATCGCCTTGGCATGATTGCCTTTAGGCGGCCTTCATGGGACGTCAGCCCGGCAATTCATTCAACTCCAGCCCTTGCCCGTGATATCAGGCGTCGAGCCGTTAACGGGTTCATAAAGCGCCCAGTGCTCGCCTGGCTCCGGATCAGGTCCTCTGAGCGATGCAGAATGCAGCATGCCGCGCGATCCTGTGAGCATTGCGGCGATATCAGAAAAGCCGATCGTGTTCTATATTATTATTTCAATGGCAGATAGACATCTGTCAGCAGTTCATGCTCCGGTGTCTCCGGCATAAGGTTCAGGTAGTGAAAAAACAAGGGAAAATCGCGCAGTTCCTCACCGCTTGCGGGAAGCCAGTCGCGATACAACGGATAGATCGTTTCGCCCAGCCGTTGGTGATCACCGTGATGACGAACCACGGCACAACGCCCACCAGGGATGTTCTTGGTCACTACACCTTGCGGGTTGTCGGGCACCGGCGCCTGCACCTCGCCGCAGATATCGAAGCGAAATCGCGCTGGCTCGGTGGTGTCGGGGTTATCATAGGCAAGGCCGAATGTTTTGCTTGAGTTGACAGAAGACAATCCACTCTCCATGCGCCACGCGATGAAGATTCTGACCGAGTCGTTGACAAGCTGGGGCGCGCCGCGATGTTCCAGTGCAGCAACTGGTGTTGGTTCAAATTGCACGATGTTGACGTTCATGCTCTGCTTCCTTTTTCTAGTGGGTAATAGATACTGCTGGTGCCATAACTGCCACGCCGGTTTTTTCCTGAACGCCGAAGGTGTCTGGCCGAAGGTATTCTTGAAAGCGCGCGAAAACGATTCTGGATTTTCAAAACATGCATCCAACGCGATGTCGATGATCCGCTCATGTCGGTTGAATGCCAGCCGATACGATGCCCGTCTCAGGCGTACTAACTGGATATATTTGAAAACTGGAACTCCGGTGTAGCCGGAAAACTGTCGGTGAAAGTGATGTTTTGAGAATAGGGCAACCCGACTTAATTGCTCCACAGATAAGTCTTCATCAAGGTGTGTGTCGATGTAATCGAACACCCTGTCGAAAATTTCTGTATACGCGTTGCTCCTGCCTCTGTCCATTGCACCCTCATATCAGCAATTAGAGACCATTATGGCTCGTCGCATCACACAAGTCCTGACCGAGAATGCTTTTTGGAGGCTGGGGAGACACGGGGTTACGTCTAACAATACAACATTGGTCGAGTGAAAAGTAGGGTAACCATTCAGTCGTCCTTATCTGCGATTTGCAATCAGTTTATGCCTGCAGCTTGAACGGCAACCATGCGATTTCGTCTCAAAGGAATACGTGATTCGGAGCCGGCGATCGGCTTGCGTGGCCTGCATCGCGTTCGATGTCGCAATCCGATGTCGCGATCAGGGCAGATTCAATTCTATGGTCGCGATCAATCCCAGGTCGGCTGCGCCGATGTTTCTCAGTTTGACTGAGCCTTTGTGTTTTTCCGCGATGATGCGCGCGATTGTCAAGCCCAATCCGGTGCCGCCAGAATTTCTCGAGCGGGAGTGCTCGATACGTTTGAATGGCTGGAACACCGCTTCGAGCTGGTCGTCGGGCAGTCCTGGGCCGCCGTCGATGATGGAAATGATGGCTTTTTTGTTTTTGGCTTCGAGAATGACATGGGCAAATTTACCGTATTTGACGGCATTGTCGAGTAAATTCGAAACGCAGCGGCGTAGCGCATGCGGGAACGCCAGTGCAGGTTTCCCGATTCTGCCGCTGCACGTGACGTCCCAACCGGCGTCGGATGCGTCGCCGCAGAGGGCTTCGACCAGCGAGTCGAGATCGACCAGCTCCAGTGGTTCGTCGACGCTGACCGTTCTGGCAAATTCCAGACCTTCGGTCACCATGGCCTGCGTTGCGGTCAGGTCGGCGACCAGGCTGGCGCGCAAGGCTTCATCGCCGACTTTTTCCAGGCGTAACCTGAGCCGCGTTAGCGGCGTTTGCAGGTCGTGCGCAATGGCAGCGAGCATGAAGGTGCGCTCATCAATGTGGCTGCGTATGCTGTCCTGCATGCTGTTGAAGGCTTCCGACGCTTCGCGCACTTCAGTCGAACCTTCGTTGACCGGGAGCGGCGCGTGTTCGATGTTGCGGCCCAGTTCGTTGGCCGCTTTCGCGAGTCGGCGCAGGGGCTTGGTCGCCATGTGTGCGACCAGAAGCGCCAACAGGGTGAGTCCGGTTAAAAACAGCACCAGATTTTTGAGGAAATTGCCCCGGATCAGAGGCGGGAACCGGTCGCGTTGCACCAGATCAAGCTGAATTGGCGTGCCATCGTCGAGCGTGGCCAAGATGGTCTCGCAGTAATGGTTGCGCCCCAGATTCATTTTGGCGCGGACCTTGTAGCCCGGACAATCCTTGTCTTCCCGGTCGATCACGGTAATTTCCCGGTTGCCTAAAACCGTGCGCAGTATGTCGGTCATGGCCGCGCTGCTTGTCGTGTCGGCCGGCGGATTGGTCATCAGAGAAGGGGATTGCGACAGGCGGACGTGCATGCCCGAACCATCGAGGATGTCGACCGCCGCCTGACGCGACGGGGCCGGTATTGCGTTGAGCATCTGTATGCTTTGCTCCGCCCGCTCCGCCATATGGTGCATGCGTATCTGCGCTTCGAGATCCTTTCTTTCATACGCTGCGAGCGTCATTACCAGTGCGCCTGAAATAACTGTTCCGCCGATCAGGATCAGAAATATTCTGGCAGTCATGGATCCGAAGAAAGAAGCGATCATCGGTAACCGATCTTGATTGCGGCGGTGAGCACATAACCTTCGTTTCGGACTGTTTTGATAATGGCGGGAGATTTTGAATCGGCTTCTATTTTCTGGCGGACACGGCTTATCTGCAGATCCACGGAACGATCGAAATGGCTGGCATCGCGGCCGTGCAGCAAATCCATCAGCTGGTCCCGGCTCAAAACCCGGTTGGGCCGGTCGAGCATGATCTTGAGCAGCCGGTACTCGGCCGCCGATAGCGAGACGACAAC
>DAICZK010000178.1 GCA_027311185.1 Sulfuriferula sp. | reverse complement strand
GAGCATAGACGCCAAAGCCATGATTACCGGCGAGACACATGGCCTGATCAAACTCGTCGCCGACAAAGCCACCCAAAAAATCATAGGCGTACACTTCCTCACCGAACACACCGACACCCTGATCGGCGAAGCGGTGATGATGGTGTCGGCCGGCATGACGCTGACACAGGTCGCACAGGCGATTCATCCCCATCCTACCCAGACCGAGCTGTTTGGCGAACTGGCCAGACGCCTGCTCTCGCGCTTGCGGCGGACGGCCAGGAGATAACGCGCCGTCCAACCTCTGCCGTCTGATCGGGGCGCCGGGCTGATGGCAGAGGAGGCGCAAACACGGTCTGATCTGTCGCGCTGTCATCAGCATGAAATAATGGCCGCCTACAGTCACTTTACCGTCGCTCGTCCGACCTCTGGTAATTCCATTATGCAAAAACATGCCGACTGGTTGACCTGGGGCAGAAATCTTCTGGCCATTGCTCAAAACGGCCTTGCCTTTACCAAGGACCCGTTCGACCGCGAACGTTTTGAGCAAATCAAAGAAATTGCCAAATTGATGCTGTCCGTTCAAACGGACATGCCCCTGGAGCTACTCGACCGCATCTTTTGCGACGAAAAGGGCTACGCCACTCCTAAAATCGGGGTAAGGGGTGGCGTTTTCCGCGAAGACAAACTGCTATTGGTGCGTGAAGTATCGGACGGTTTGTGGACGGTGCCGGGAGGATGGTGCGATGTGGGCGACTCCCCGAGCAGTGCCGTTGAACGAGAAATTCTGGAAGAGTCCGGATTCATCACCACGGCCCGGAAACTCGTCGCGGTATACGACCGCAACAAACACCCACATCCGCCGATGCTGTTTCATGTTTATAAAATATTTTTTATCTGCGACATGATAGGAGGCGCTCCGCGCGCGAGCGTGGAAACCGACCAGATCGCTTTCTTCGCGGAACATGAACTGCCCGACCTGTCCACCTCCAGAATAACCGAAGCGCAGATTCATACGTTGTTCAGGCATCATCGCATGCCCAATCTGGCTGCCGAATTCGACTAGGCGATTTTATGGATGGGATAATTACCCTTAATCCTCATCCTGTCGTATCGCCACCTCTGGGTACATGTCCGGAAAATAGAACTGCAACGTATCCAGCGGCAGCCCAAAACGCACCATGCCCAGAGGCGTATCCGTTTCCACCAGTCCGGTTTTGAGCAGGTGCGAGAGCAGCATCTGTGCTACCTTGTCGCCCAGACCGGTCATTTGCTTGAAGTCGGCGCGCGTCAGCGGTCCGGAAGTAAACAAATAGTGCAATGGCAATTCAGCTTCGCGGCGCATCTGCTTGTCCAGCTCCGAGCGGAATACGACGAGCGCACGAATGCGCGAGCGGATACCGTCAAAAGCCAGCATGTTGCGCATAAAAGTGACCTGATCGTTACAGACGGTGAGGAAGTAATAACAAAAACGCCATAGACCTTCCTCCGTGAGATTGCCGCGCCCATCCAGATCACCTCGGCGCGGTTCGTCGGCGGATTCGAGCCGCGCGTAGTAATCTTGCTGGGTGCGGGCAAGCCCACGGCAGATGGACCATAGCCCGCCGGTAAAATCACGATACAGGGCTGCATGTGTCGCCAGGCGCGCCACGCGACCATTGCCGTCGAGGAAGGGGTGTATCCAGGTGAACCGCTGGTGGGCACTGGCGATCTTGACTATTTGTTTGTCCCATGAAGTGCTGCCTTCATAGATTTTTTGGTAGCGGGTCAGAAAGACCGATATGCTCTCGTGTGTCGGCGGGATATGATGACCGACGACCACGTCATCGCTACGCCATACTCCTGGCTCAACGACACGCCCGTCATCGCTGGTGCGATCTTCTGCCGACAGGCGTTTATACAAGGCTTCGTGTATGCGCCGGATGCCTTCTGCCGAGTACGAGGAAAAATCCGTAGCATTGTTGATCCAGGATTCAATCTCTTCCTCAGCCTCGATGTGCGCGAGCGCCAGACGTTGCAATCGTGCAACTTTTGGTCGAGTAGAGAAATCTGCTCGCAATCCTCTGGCGATGTTCAGTGGATGTGTGCTGTGACCTTCGATCTTGTTCGAATAATAGGAATTCATCGCCCGCAGGAGTCGAGCCAGAGTGTCTGCGGTGGTGGCGTGTAGCGCGCCACGCAAACTGAGCGCAGTTTCGGTGACGGACTGAGCGAGGATGTACAATTCATCCAGCCGTTTTTGCGGCAGGAGGGGTTCGAATTGATGGGGTTGGGTATAGCGCATCTGCTCATTTTATTCCGACTTTTATTCGGCTGCAATTATAAATACAATACAATGATTTATTGTTTATTTTTACATTTAAAATGCATATATAAAATACTAAAAATTCCGACTTTTTTTCCGAGTCATGTCAGGGAATCCTGATTTTTAATATAGACAGCATGATCTATTGCGTCATGTTCGTTGGGCATCGCATTACTAACCGCAATTCAATGACTTCCTGTCGCCATGACGATTCTTATTTTATCGGCAATGCGCTAGAATGGCCGCATGTATTCCCTACTCCGCCCGCTATTTTCTCAGCTCGATGCCGAATCCGCGCATCACCTCAGCCTGACCGGACTCAACCTCGCCCACAAGCTGCATTTGATTGCGGCGATTGTGCGACCCGTGCGCGGCAAATCGGTCGAGGCGATGGGGATCAACTTCCCCAATGGCGTCGGTCTGGCCGCCGGACTCGACAAAAACGGCGCCTATATCGATGCGCTTGCCGCGCTGCGGTTCGGCCTTATCGAAATCCGCACGGCCACGCCGCGTCCGCAACCAGGCAATCCCAAGCCGCGTTTATTTCGTATCCCGCAGGCGAACGCGATTATCAACCTCATGGGGTTCAATAACGCCGGCGTCGCGCAACTGGTCCGCAACGTGCAACATGCCGAATTCAAAGGCGTGCTGGGCATTAACATAGGTAAAAATTTCGATACGCCCATTGCTCGCGCCGCGGACGATTACCTCAACTGCCTGACTGCAGTCTATCCTCACGCCAGCTACGTCGCTGTCAATATTTCGTCGCCCAACACCAAAAATCTGCGCGATCTGCAAACCGGCGACGCGCTCGCCGACCTGCTGGGAAAGATGAAAAGCGAACAGAACCGGCTCGCCCAGGTACACGGGCGCTATATCCCTATCGCGCTCAAAATCGCCCCCGATCTGAGCGATGCGGCGCTGGCGGATATCGCCGATCTGCTCAAGCGATATCGCATAGACGGAGTCATCGCGACCAATACGACGGTTTCGCGCTCCGGCCTCAAAGATCT
>DAICZK010000177.1 GCA_027311185.1 Sulfuriferula sp. | reverse complement strand
GCGCTTCGCGCCTTGCAGCCATCGTTTTCCGGTCGCAACGCGCACGGCGAATTAAGTCCGACAGGCTCCTAGCGCTGAGGCAAGGCGATCGTGGCCGTAAGTGGGCAGACCTGGCGAGGGTACTCGCGCGATGTATCGATGCAGCCGCCGCTGCCATACACGCCTTGCGGATCGCGGAAACGCAGCATGATGTCGAGAATGCGCGCAGTCTGCGCCGGATCTGCCTGACTCGCCGCCGTACACGCCTCGACGACATTTTCATCTATCCGCAGCTTGCTCGATTGATCGCGATACACTGCATCGCGCCAGTGGTATAACTCCAGGCATTTCGCGGTCAGCGTATAAGGCCGGTCGCGTTTCCAGAAGTTGGTAAACAGACCGCCTCCCAGATACAGCACCCAGGAGCCCTCGTAGCCCATGACATCGGAAGAAGCCTCGTCGGGATTGCGAAACCATAAACGATCGCCGGGAACATAATATTTAGGCGGCAGCGGCGCGCTCATCGAGCCGTATTCACAGAGGAAGGCATCGTGGAAATCGCCCGACATGATCGCCCGATGCTGCCACTGCCGCTCCAACTGCTCTAGCAGCGCGGGGTTGGCGC
This sequence comes from Sulfuriferula sp., assembly GCA_027311185.1. Taxonomy (GTDB): domain Bacteria; phylum Pseudomonadota; class Gammaproteobacteria; order Burkholderiales; family Sulfuriferulaceae; genus Sulfuriferula. Next base: position 2,702 of record DAICZK010000177.1, on the reverse strand, counting down.
GCGCCAACTCCTGCGCGATGCCGAGCAAAATCACATATTCGGTCGCGCGATAACAGGAGAATGAATACATCTTGCCCTGATCTTCGGGCTGGGTCGCCTTTTGCAGCGCCTCAATCAGCGATTTCCCGGGTCTGACCGTAAACCCGCTGGCCTCGTGATAAGTCCAGTACTCGACCGGACGTTCCGCTTCGTCGGTATCAAACGCCATGGCCGTTTTGCGACCCGCCGCGACTATATTTTTGCGGATGCGGACGGCCGCCGCCAATTCGTCATAAGCTGGAAAAACAAAAGCCACCGGCGCCCGCAGCATGGCAAGCAGGATTTCGCGCTCCAGATCCGCCGAGCTGGCACACGAATCCAGGCCGAGCCGTCGGCACAACTCCAGGGTGTCATGACCGGGCGCCCAAGCGTCGGCGCACGCCGCATCGAGACCAAATCCGCTGACAAACACGCTGCCGCACATTCCGTAGTCATGCACCAGCACACCGCGCCCCAGGTCGAGCGCAGCCAGATGCGCCCGCAGCTGCTGTTGCGCAACCAAGCCGTCCTGCAAACACTTGGTGTAGAGGAAAATCCCACCAGGATCGCGCTCAAAACCGGCAAGGGACAAGATCGCAAACGACAAATTCGGCCCCGCGAAAATCGATTATAATATTCGAAGCCGCATCATACCATACTACAAATCTGGTGTTCGGTCGTGCGCTGTGCAAAGCGTGAACGTCGGTGGCTGAAGCGGGAAATCCCGGAGTCGGCGCAGCGAAAATCCCGCTTGACAAGGCGGCGCACTATAAGACATGCTGAGATCGCGCAATTACGAAGGTCAGGAATTATTAAAAAAAGACGACCTGGACAGTCACCCGAACCCACACTGACAAAAAGCGACGCAACCCGCCATGACTGACAACACGACGCACGGAAACAACAAACAGACCGTCATCACTGACATTGAACGGCGCAAGATGATCGCGGAAGCCGCATATTACCGAAGCCAGAAACGAGATCCGCACAATGGCGGCAACCATACCGCCGACTGGCTTGCCGCCGAAGCGGAAATCGACACGCTGATCAGCGAGATACTAGCCAACCTGGCCCTGGGCGAATAAACATGCTGCAGATTCACGGCAACTTCGCATTGCCGAGGGCCCGTTTCGCGCCAGTCCATTCCTGATTTACCGCACTTAACACACAAGGAGATATCGAATGTACAAGCACATCCTGGTAACGATAGACAACAGCGACGTTTCCGATCGCGCGCTCGAAGAAGCCGTTAATCTTGCCAAAGATCAACAGGCCGCATTGCGCATCGTCTACGCAGTGGATGAGGTCAACGCGGACATGAACACCGAATTCGTCAATCCGGCTGAAATCACCGACGCTTGGGCAAAATCCGGCCAGGAAATCCTCGACAAAGCAAAAGGCAAGGCGTTAGCGGCTGGCGTACAAGCCGAAACACGATTGATCGAAAGCGAAATCACCGAACTCGGCGTCGGTATCGCCGAAGCCATCATAGAAGAAGCCAAAAACTGGCCAGCCGACCTCATCGTGGCCGGCACGCATGGCCGCAAAGGACTCAATCATCTGGTTTTCGGCAGTATCGCCGAGAGTATCCTGCGCATCGCTCCCGTGCCCATCCTGCTGGTTCACACCAAATAACATCACCACCAATAACGCCACGCGATAAAACGCCAGGGGCGGTAAGCGAATTACCCCGCAGCGCCGCTCCCAACCGGCCCCTGCATTAACAGCCGATCGAAATCCTCAGGCAGAATCGGCTTGGCGAAGAAATAACCCTGCCCGTAATCGCAGCCGGCCGCGGCGAGCAGGTTGCGCTGCTCTTCCGTTTCCACGCCTTCGGCAATCACCTTGAGGCCGAGCTTGTGCGCCATGACGATGATAGCTTCGCACAAGGCCATGTCGTTAGCATCGGTTGCCAGATCGTGTACAAATGACTGGTCGATCTTGAGATAGTCGATGTCGAATTTCTTGAGATACGACAAAGATGAATAACCGGTGCCGAAATCGTCGAGCGAGACGCGGATGCCCGCATCGCGAAACGCCAGCAACTGGCTGGTGACGGAATTGCTGACATCGAGCAGCAAACCCTCGGTAATCTCCACGACTATGCTTTGCCCCGACAAACCTATTTCGCGCAGATAGGTGAACCAGGTCCCGAAATTCACGCCATAATGCCGGAATTGCGTCGGCGACACGTTGACGCTGATCTGGAACTTTGCATGGTGCGATGCGCGCCAGCGCGCTGCCTGTTCGGCTGCCTGACGGAAAACCCAATTGCCGACCTCGACAATCATGCCGGTTTCTTCGAGCAATGGGACAAATTCGGCGGGGTTAACCAGCCCGCGAACAGGATGCTGCCAGCGGATCAAAGCTTCGGCTTTATGGATCGCGCCATTGCTCAAGGTCACAATCGGCTGATAATACACACGGAACTGCTGTTCCGACAAGGCATCGTGCAAATCATTGGCCATCTGCATCCTGATCCTGGCGGTCTCCAGCATGGACAAGGTGAAATAATTATAGCGGTTGCGTCCCTCTGCCTTGGCGGCATACATGGCTTGGTCGGCATTTTTGAGTAGTGCGTAGGCGTCCTCGTCCTGTTCTTGGCAAAACGAAATCCCTATGCTGGCGGAAATAAAAGCCCTCTCGTCACCCAACTGAAAAGGTAACGACATCTGCGCCAGAAT
>DAICZK010000176.1 GCA_027311185.1 Sulfuriferula sp. | reverse complement strand
CGTAGAGGGAGGCATCCTTAAATGCCAGCACATTGGCCGGAAGCACCAAGGCTGAGGTTGCCGATTCGACAAGCGGAGAAAAGACGACGACTTGCTGGGTATCGGCATCGTGTGCTTCTTGCTTCAACACTTTCATGTGATGACTGCGTTTGAAAATACCGACCGCGGCAAGAATTGCCATAACCAGTAAAACTACGATAAAAATCCATCGTAGGGAAGTCGAATGGGTGCCGGTGGTCATAGTGGATACTCCGCGTTGCGCTGTACAGTTTGATCAGGTTGCCGACGGATTACTGCGAACACCGTCGGGACGAAAAACAGGGTGGCGACTGTGGCCAGCATCAGCCCGCCGATCACGGCGCGACCCAGCGGCGCGTTTTGCTCTCCGCCTTCGCCCAGGCCGAGCGCCATGGGTATCATGCCGATGATCATCGCCAGAGCAGTCATCAGCACCGGCCGCATGCGCGCATAGCCGGCGGCGAGCGCGGCCTGATGGGGGCTATCGCCCAGACTCACGCGCTCACGGGCAAAACTGACCATCAGGATGCTGTTCGCGGTTGCGACGCCCATGCACATGATGGCGCCGGTCAGCGCCGGTACGCTCAGGTTGGTTCCGGTTAAAAACAGCATCCAGACTATTCCCGCCAACGCGGCGGGCAGCGCGGTGATAATGATGAAAGGGTCGAGCCAGGATTGGAAATTGATGACGATCAGCAGGTAGACCAGGATGATGGCCGCCGCCAGCCCCCAGGCAAGACCGTGGAACGACTGCTGCATCGTGTCTACCTGCCCGCGTATATTGAGCAAGCTACCCTTGGGCAAAGGCGGTGATTTGTGGATGATCGCCTCGACATCGCGTGCGACACCGCCCAGATCCCGGTCCGACGGGCTGGCAAAGATATCGTACACCGGCTTGACATTGTAATGCGTCACGACCGCAGGCGCCGCGCTGCGGTGAACGCCGGCCAGATTGGACAGCAGTTGCGGCGGATGCCCCTGACCGTTGGTGATCGGCGTCTGCGCCAGGTCGTTCAGATTTTCCATGCGGTATTGCGGCGCCTGGGTTGCAATGTTGTATTGCACGCCGGTTTTGGGGTCCACCCAGAAAGTCGGGTTGGTCTGGAAACTGCCCGACAGGGTGATGAGCAAATTGCGCGCCACGTCGTTTTCGGTCAGTCCGAGGAGGCTGGTGCGGCCGCGGTCGACGTCGACATTGATTTGCGGGTAGTCGTCGCGCTGCTGTATGCGTTGATCGACCATCCCCGGCACATGCCCCAGCGCCTGCAACAGATGGTCGGCGTAAAGATGGTTGGCCTTGACGTTGAACCCTGCGATTTGAATATCAATCGGTGCAGGCAAGCCAAAGTTGAGCGTCTGGCTGACGATGTCGGCCGGCAGGAAGGAAAATTGCGTGCCTGGAAACTGCCGGGTCAGAGTGCTGCGTAATGTGCGGACGTAGTCATTGGTCGGACGGTGACCTGGTTTGAGCGAAATCAGTATATCAGCGTCGCCCGGTCCGATCGGGGCGGAAGTGCTGTAGGCCAGGTTGATGCCGCTGTACGGCAGGCCGATATTGTCGACCATGCTTTCACGCTCGCTGGCGGGAATGACCGTCTTCACCGCAGCTTCAACGTGATCGCACAGCATAGCAGTCTGCTCGATCCGGGTACCGGTTCGCGCCCTCAGGTGCAGCTTGATCTGTCCTGTATCGACCGTCGGGAAAAAGTCGGAACCCAGAAAAGGATAGAGTCCCAGACTTAATAGCACTAGTATCAAAAAGCCGGCGATAAACAGCCTGGGCACTTCCAGCACCGTTCCCAGACCGCGCTGATAGCGCTCGCGCAGATTGTCGAAGCCACGCTCGAAACGTTGTTGCAGCCGAACGACCAAAGAGGTCGATTGCGTTTTATTCGTCTCATGCACCTGTAACCAGTACATCGACAGGGTAGGCACCAGCGTGCGCGACAACAGATAGGAGGCGAGCATGGCGAACACGACCGCCTCGGCCATAGGCACGAACAGAAAGCGCGCCACGCCGGTCAGCAGGAACATGGGCGCGAACACGATACAGATGCTCAGCGTGGACACCAGCGCGGGAATCGCGATTTGATGTGCGCCGTCGAGTATGGCAGTATGCACGTCCTTGCCCGCCTCCAGGTGAGAATTGATATTTTCTATCGTCACCGTGGCGTCATCGACGAGGATGCCGACAGCAAGCGCGAGTCCGCCCAGGGTCATGATGTTGATGGTTTCGCCTAACAACGACAAGCTGACGATGGAAGCCAGTACCGACAGCGGAATGGAAATCGCGATGATCAGGGTGCTGCGCCAGCTGCCGAGGAAAAGCAGTATCATGGTGGCGGTCAGCGCCGCGGCGATCACGCCTTCACGCACCACGCCGGAGACCGCAGCGCGAACGAATACGGACTGGTCGGCGAGCAGGGAGGTTTTCAGGCTCTTGGGCATGCCCGCCTTGATCTTGGGCATTTCTGACTTGACACCGTCAACAACGTTGAGCGTCGAGGCGCTACCGGTTTTGAGCACGCTCATCAGTACCGCGCGCTGCCCGTCCATGCGCACCATATTGGTCTGGGGCGGATAGCCGTCGCGCACATGGGCTACGTCATGCACGTAAATCACCGTGCCGTTGACGCTCTTGATTGGGATATTATTGAGATCGGCGATCAGGTCCGGGCTAGAATTCAGTTTAATATAGTATTCCAGATCATTGATTTTTTGCGTACCGGCAGGAATAATCAGGTTCTGGTCGGTAATGGCCTGGGTGACATCAAGCGCCGACAAACCACGCGCGCGCAATGCCGTAGGATCGATATCGACCTGAACCTGGCGTTGTTTGCCGCCGTAGGGGAAGGGCAATGAAACGCCAGCCACGGTGGATAACTGGGTGCGGATAAAATTGTTACCCAGATCATAAAGCTGCATCTCGGACAGACGCTGACTTGAGAGCGCGATCTGGAGCACGGGAACGCTGGATGCATTGTAGGCCAGAATAAACGGCGGCGTTGTTCCCGCCGGCATCTGCCGTAATAGCGTTTGCGAGACGGATGTGATTTGCGCGACCGCAAGATCCTCGTTGACATGAGGCTGGAAAAAATACTTCACCACCGCGATGCCGTTTAGCGAATTCGATTCGACATGCTCGATATCGTTGACTGTGGTGGTCGCCACGCGCTCTGTGAAGGCGACGATGCGGTTGGCCATATCTTCAGGCGGCAAACCGGCATAGTTCCAGACGACAGCAACCACCGGGATGCGTATGGTCGGAAAAATGTCCGTTGGTGTGGTGAAAAG
>DAICZK010000175.1 GCA_027311185.1 Sulfuriferula sp. | reverse complement strand
GTGTTGATGAGTAGCGATATTTGCGCGATGGAGACGCCGAATACCGCCGGGCCCATCAGTCTGATGATGCGCCAGACACCCTCGTCGCGCCAGCTCAGGTGGAACCGCGGCAATAAGCCCAGGCGCCGCAGAAACGGCCATTGCAATCCGAGTTGCAGCAGGCCGCCCAGAGCGACGCCCCACGCCATCGCCATCGCCGGCGGGTGGCTGTAGGGCGCGAGCCATAGCGTGGCTGCGATGATTGCCACATTGTAGAGAACCGGGGTGAAAGCGGGAACGCTGAACTGGCTGTAAGTGTTCAGGATGCCGCCGGACAGCGAAACCAGCGAGATGAACAGGATATACGGGAAAGTAATGCGCAGCATCCGCACAGTGACATCGAATTTGTCCGGGTTGTCGGCGAAACCGGGCGCGCTGATGTGTATCACCAGCGGAGCTGCAATTATGCCGACCACTGTGACCAGGCACAAGGTCAGGAACAGCAAGGTGGCGACATGGTCGACCAGCAGACGCGTATCTTCGTGCCCGCGACGGCTTTTGTACTCGGTGAGAATAGGCACGAATGCCTGCGAAAACGCGCCTTCAGCGAACAGGCGTCGCAACAGGTTAGGGATTCGGGTCGCAACGACGAAGGCATCGGTGTAGATGCTCGCGCCGAAGCTGCGCGCGACGACCGCATCGCGGACGAAGCCGAGGACGCGCGATATCAAGGTCATGCTGCTGATTTTAGCGAGTGTGCGAAGCAAGTTCATGTCGGTTCGGAGCGTTGGTTGCGTGGTTGTGATTGAGCGGTGCGGCGTCGACCGTGTCGGGATTGGGTCGTCGTTGCCGCTGCGCCGGACGTTTTAAAAGGGCTGGCGCCTATCATACGGCCTCGAGTTTGGCATATTCGAGCGCCAGCCATTTTATCCCGTGTGCCCCACCGAAATTGATCTGGATGCGCATATCATTGCCTTGGCCCTCAAGGTTAATGACGACTCCAGTGCCGAATTTGGCGTGGCGCACATTCATTCCCATGCGCCACGGGGAATTGCTGTGCTGGCTGCGGGCAACGGTCTGGAGCGGGGTATCCGCATGCGCAGGATAGGCCGCGTTGACGGGTTTTAACAGCACGGCCGGGATCTCGCTCAAAAAGCGCGATGCGATGCCATAGCGCGTCTGCCCGTGCAGCATGCGGTTCTGCGCCTGAGTGACATACAGCCGCTGCCGCGCCCGGGTGATGGCGACATACATCAGACGGCGTTCTTCTTCGATACCGTCATGCTCGGCTAATGACTGCTCGCTCGGGAACAGGCCTTCTTCCAGCCCGGTCAGGAACACCGTCTGGAATTCCAGTCCTTTGGCCGAGTGCACTGTCATCAGCTGCAGCGCGTCATGGCCGGCGCCTGCCTGATGCATGCCTGCTTCGAGCGCGGCATGCGCGAGAAAATTCGCCATCATCCCCTCATCGTCGTCCTCTTCAGCCAGCGCATCGGGGTCGCGAATAAACGTCGCTGCAGCGTTGACCAGTTCGTGCAGATTGTCCATTCTATCCTGGCCGTCTTTCTCCGCCTGATAATGCGCCATTAAACCGCTGGTTTGCAGAATATGAGCTATCGCCTCGGGCAGGGCGAGGCCGATGATGGCCTCTTGCATCGCACGCATGAGCGCGACGAATCCGGCTAATCCTTTGGTTCCGCCGGGTTTGGCGTCGCTGTTGCAGGCTGTTCGCCACAAACTGGACTGCGCGCCTTGAGCCGCGTCTATGAGTTGCTCCAGCGTGCGCGCGCCTATGCCGCGAGCGGGAAAATTAACGATGCGGGTAAATGCGCTATCGTCGTCGGGGTTGGCTAACAGCCGCAGATAGGCCAGCGCGTGCTTGACTTCCTGACGCTCGAAAAAGCGCAGGCCGCCGTAGACGCGATAAGGGATGCCGGCGCCGAAAAGGGCGTGCTCCAGTACCCGCGACTGCGCATTGGAGCGGTAGAGTACGGCGATTTCGTTGAGCGCGGTGCCCTCGCGGTGCAAGGCTTGCGCTTCTTCGACGATGAAGCGGGCTTCTTCCTGGTCGTTATACGCGATGTAGACGCGGATCAACTCGCCGGGGCCCGCGGCGGTCCACAGGTTTTTGCCCAGCCGGGTCTGGTTCAGGCTGATCAGCGCATTGGCGGCGTCGAGAATATTGCCATGGCTGCGATAGTTCTGCTCCAGCTTGATCAGATTGTCGTGCGCGTAGTCGCGCTGAAAGTCGTTCATGTTGCCGGTATGTGCGCCGCGAAAGGCGTAAATCGACTGATCGTCGTCGCCGACCGCCATCAGCGCCGACGAGGCGCCGGCAAAGTGCTTGAGCCAGCGGTACTGCAAGCGGTTGGTATCCTGAAATTCATCGACCAGCAGATGGCGGAATCGCTCCTGATAATGTTCGCGCAAAACGCTATTGCGGGCTAACATTTCATCACTGCGTAACAGCAGTTCGGCAAAATCGACCGCGCCCTCGCGATTGCACTGTTCGTCGTAGGCGCTGTAAAAATCGGCGAGACGACGGGTGTAGGGGTCGTAAGCTTCGATTTTGTCGGAGCGCAAACCGGTATCCTTGTTGCTGTTAATAAAGTTCTGGACCTTTTTAGGCTCGAATTTCTCGGTATCCGCATTCATCGATTTGAGCAGACGTTTGATTGCCGAGAGCTGATCGGCGCTATCGAGTATCTGGAACAGTCGCGGCAAGCCGGCCTCGCGGTGATGCGTGCGCAGTAACCGGTTCGACAGCCCGTGAAACGTTCCTATCCAGATGCCGCGCGGGTCGAGCGGCAGCATCGCGGTTAGGCGGACGAGCATTTCTTTCGCCGCTTTATTGGTAAAAGTTACCGCCAGTATGCCCGACGGAGAAACCTGGCCGGTTTGCAGCAGCCAAGCAATCCGGGTAGTGAGTACGCGTGTCTTGCCGCTACCCGCGCCGGCCAGAATCAGCGCCGATTGGTGCGGCAGGGTCACTGCGGCGAGTTGCTCTGGATTTAAGCCATCGAGTATTGAGGACATGTTAGACTTCATGAATGGCGGACGGCTGGGTAATACCATCGAATCGCCGGTATCCGCTGTGGAAAAGGAGAATTATAATGGCTAAACAGCTTGGTTGCTTCATTAAAGAGGCGCGTAGTCATATCGAAGAATGGGATGCTGAAACCGCACGGCAAAATCTGGCGGACGAGGCGGTGATCTGCGTCGATGTGCGCGAAGCCGATGAGTTCGAACGCGGACATATTGCGCGCGCGATCAATATCCCGCGCGGCATACTGGAGGCGGCCGCCGATGCGGGTAATAAATATCGGCACCCCGATTTATGCCGCGCGCACGACAAAACACTGT
>DAICZK010000174.1 GCA_027311185.1 Sulfuriferula sp. | reverse complement strand
CGGATAATCTCATCCAGATTTCCGCCGTCGAAATAGTCCACGCGATCAGCTATCCCCAACTCGGTCGCCTGTCTGTAGATACGTTTTTTCCAGTTTTTCAGGCCGGGGTCCAAAGGGTGAACCTTGACCAGCAAACGGGTAGCCGTATCCGCATTCCCGGCAAAAGACTGGATGACCAGCGATATCGCCTCTTCCAGGCTATCAAACGGCGAATAAGAGACAATCTGGAAATCATTTTCCAGTTGTAACGGAAACAAGAAATAACGCGCACCCTCATCTCTTAACGCGGACAACCTGAGCGCTGCATGCCTGTGGCCACCCTCGGCAAAGAGCAACCGCCTGCCGATAGATACATAATGCAGGAGCGGATGATCCCGCTTGTAAGGACGGCGATAATGCGGGAAAAGCCAGAAGAAGAAATAATTGCCGAAATGATACAACATGTCGCCCACCGCCATGGTCCAAAAGCTGTCGGCGTACAATTTTGTCAAATCGGTCTTGGGCGCAGTCGTTGCAAGCGCCAGAATCTGCTGCGGATCTTTAGGGAATCTCGAATCGCCTCCCATACCGTCGCGCTCCAGAGCCATCCAGTCCGGGCGGAGATAGCCGAAATCCGTTACCGTCACGCGAATATTGCGCGCCTGCGCCAGTTCGATGGCATATTTGTGATAGCTACGCTGCTCACCTAACAATATGATGTCGGTAACGCTGTTTTCATCAAAGAATTGAGCGATGTAGCCGGGCCAGTCAGCCAGCCGCCCGCGATAATTGACAGTATTCTGTCCGCGCCAGAATAACTGATCGCCCACACAGAGGTTGATCCCCGTCACCCGGCAACCCCATCCCGAAAGCTTGTGGGCCACCCTGCTGAAAAACGGCGAGGGCAAACCTTGCAAAAACACAAAATGCAAATCAGACATCATCCACCCTGTCTGCAATGATCGACGTCAAACATCCGCTCGTCACTCAGTTCTATCCGCCGCCAAAAACCACTGGCTGGAGCGATTCATGGCGTCTTCAAATCCAATTTTTCCCGCGCCATCATAATGCGCCCGAATTTTTTCCGCGCTGTGCCCGCAGGTTCTGCCGAAAAAACGTACCAGCAGGCGATGCAGCATGGGCTCGCGACGCGGGAAAAAAACTTTATGTACCGTTTCGAATCCCCGTGCCACCTTATCGGCGACTGAAAACGGCAGATTAACGACGATACCCTTTCCGCCTATGGCAGCGCGCAACTCGCGCAGAAACATCGCCCAGCTCGCGTCATAATTATCTCTCACATTATAGCATTCGCGGTGCGCCTTCGCCGCGCCGCCAGCCCAGATCAGGCAATCAACCAGATTATCAATGTAAACCAGACCGGCATTGGAATGACCGCCATCAATCGTCAGCATGAGACCGAATTTCAACTCGGCGCCTATGCGTTCGATAAACTGGCTGCCAGGCCCGATCACATTCGCCGGCCGGATAATCGTGTAAGAAATCCCCGCTTTATCGCCAAGTTCCCGCACCTGGGTTTCGCCAAGCAACTTGGTTTCGCCGTAACCGAACCCCGCCCCCGTGGTCTTGCCCTGCTCGTCGCACGGCGCGACAGGAAAACCATACACATCCGCCGTCGAGACATGCACCAGCCGTGACAGCCCCGGATTTTCGCTGGCGATGGCATGCATCAGGTTCTGGACGCCCAGCACATTGACAGCGTAATAAGCATCCCAGGTATCCCAGGTGCTGACATTGGCGGCGCAATGGAAAATCACGGTCACATCCCTCACTACGCGCGCCATTGCCGCCACGTCAAGCACATCGCCCACGATCACCTCGCAGCGCGAGCGCAATGATAACGACAGCTTGTCGGGATTTCTCACCAGCAACCTGACAGACCTGCCCTCTCCGATCAACCGCTCCGCCAGTCGGCCGCCGATAAACCCCGTCGCCCCGGTCACCAGCACCAATGATCCCGCACCGTCCAGCATAATTTCACCTCAAACGAATCCAGTCGGATATTTCGGAATTGGGTTAAAATAAACAGCCCTATACTTTGCTCTATATAACGCTCGTCGCACTCGTCTCGACCCAACCTTGCTAGTGCCACTTGCTTGCGCAATGCACGCGACCATATGATGACACGAAATGAAAACAATAATATTCAATACTATACGCGACGTACCCAGAGAACATTGGAACCACCTTCAAAAAGGCCACTCTTTCACCTACGCTCATGAATTCTGGGACGTCCTCGAACAATCCCAGCTGAACGATTTTCGTTATCGCTACGCAATGTTTTACGACGATGCCGACAATCCGGTCGCATTAACCAGTTTTTATACAATCACCACCGATATTGCAATATTTGCACCGACCAAGCTCAGGTTATTGCTGTCGAAAATCCGTCAGATATTTCCCGGCTTCCTGTTCCTCAAAATGCTGGAATGCGGCACGCCTGTCACACTTAATAAACCTTTTGTCGCAAGCTCCGTCCTGGCAGACGACGAGATGGTGAAGGCCCTCAATGACATGCTGCTTGGCCTGGCGAAAAAACAGGGGCATTTTCTCATTGTCCTGAGAGACTTCGAGCCCGAAACCGATGCGATACAGCCGTTATTCAAGCAACTAGGCTATCATCTGGTCGACAGCCTACCCACGACTTACATGAATATAGACTGGCCGACCCCGCAAGCATATCTATCGTCGATGAAAAGCTATTACCGCAGCAAACTGCTCAAACATCTGCGCATCAATCACCAACAAGACATACGCCACGAACTTCACGACAACTTCGATCATCTTGCCGACATCCTGTGCGACCAGTGGCTGGTTGTACACCATCATGCAAGCGAATACCAAAGAGAAATACTCACGCCGGAATTCTACAAAGGTTTTTCTTCGCAACTCGACAGCCGCTCCAAAATCCTGCTGTTCTACCGCAAGCAGGAACTGATCGGACACGCGCTGCTGCTGCAGGACGGCGACCTGCTGCGCTGGCTGTATTTTGGCCGCACCGAAGCCGTCAACGACAGCCTGTATATCTACGTCGCGCACAAAGTCGTCGAAACCGCAATCAATCTGGGCGCCACACGGCTTGAGCTCGGCCTCACCACCTATTCGATCAAAAAAGACCTGGGCGCATACATGTCGCCGCTCAAACTCGCGCTACGATCGCCGTTACGCTTTATCAACCCATTCATCGGACTCGTCTACCCGCTCCTCAACCACACACCCGAAATCCAGAATAAAAGCATCTTCAAAGACCAGTGAACCGGAAACCAATGCCATTTTTGTCTGTCATTTCGTAGATACTCTGTTCGGAGTCAAGCATTTTTCTGTATTTTTTGCGCTTTCCGGCTCATGCTGGAATAGCGTAAAAGC
>DAICZK010000173.1 GCA_027311185.1 Sulfuriferula sp. | reverse complement strand
GCCCTGTTGCTCTGGCTGGGCGAACAGGGCGAAGAAGCGCGCGCAATCATCCAGGCTGCCGCCGCCATTTCCGCGCCGCTCGATCTAACTGCGGCCGGCAATGCTCTCGACCGGGGCTTCAACCGCTGGGTTTATACCCGGCATTTCCTCGTAACGCTCAAGCGCACCGCGTTGCGAAAACTGAAGCAGTTCCCGCATCTGTACGACGCAAACCAGCTTCGCGCCGTCACTACGCTACGCGAATTCGACAATCTGGTCACCGCACCGCTGCACGGCTATGCCGATACCGACGATTATTGGCGCCGCGCCTCCAGCCTGCCCGGACTGGCGCGCATCGCCGTGCCCACGCTGGTCATCAACGCCCTGAATGACCCTTTCCTGCCCGGCGCCTCGCTGCCTTCTGCAACACAAGTGTCACCTGCCGTCACGCTGGATTTCTCGCCGTCTGGCGGGCACGTCGGATTTTCGGGCGGTCCGCCACCCGGCAACGTCAACTGGCTGCCCGAGCGGATTCTGAATTATCTGCAAGCCTACTGATCTGCTACCCTGCGCGGCAAGACCTGCCCCTGTCGGCCACCTTGTCGCGCACGGCAGATGTAGGTATGCTTCCGTCCTGTATGCGCCGAAACCGCTGCTCGAATCCGACCCGGCATCATTGCGGCGCATACCTTGTATCCGACTATCACAACCGAACCGGGAGCTGTCTTGCAAAACCTGCCTAAAGAAATTTTCAAAGCTTACGACATTCGCGGCATTGTCGGCAAAACCCTGACGCCACAAATCGTGGAGAGCATAGGACACGCCATCGGCTCCGAAGCGATCCGCCGCAAACAGACCACGCTCTGCATCGGCCGCGACGGGCGCCTGTCCGGCCCCGAACTGGCCGCAGCACTGGCGCGCGGCGTACAGAAATCCGGCATCAACGTCATTGACTTGGGCATGGTTGCCACGCCCATGACGTACTTTGCCGCCTACCAGCTCGACACCCACTGCGCCGTGATGGTCACGGGCTCGCACAACCCGCCCGATTATAACGGCCTCAAAATGGTATTGGGCGGAGAAACTCTGGCTGGCGACGCGATCCAGGCACTACGCATGCGACTGGAAAACAACGAACTCGTCGACGGCGACGGCAGTTACCGCCAGCATGACATCGCCACCGAATATCTGGACCGTATCGTCGGCGACATCAAGCTCGCCCGCCCCATGAAAATTATCGTCGACGCCGGCAACGGCATACCCGGCGCTTTTGCGCCCGCGCTGTACCGGCGCCTGGGTTGCGAGGTCGAGGAAATGTTCTGCGACGTCGACGGCACCTTCACCAACCATCACCCCGACCCGTCGCAACCCGACAACCTGCGCGACCTGATCGCCCGCCTGAAAACCAGCGATGCCGAAATCGGCCTCGCGTTCGACGGCGACGGCGACCGACTGGGCGTAGTCACCAAGGACGGCACCATCATTTTTCCGGATCGCCAGCTTATGCTGTTCGCCGACGACGTACTGTCGCGCAACCCCGGCGCGGAAATCATCTTCGACGTCAAATCCACGCGCAAGCTGTTCGACTGGATACGGGCGCGCGGCGGACGCCCGCTGCTATGGAAAACCGGGCACAGCTTTATCAAGGCCAAGATGAAGGAAACCGGCGCGTTGCTGGCGGGCGAAATGTCCGGCCATATCTTTTTCAAGGAACGCTGGTACGGCTTTGACGACGGCCTCTATGCCGGCGCGCGCCTGCTCGAATACCTGAGCAAACAGGCAAACATCGATACGGCCCTGCACAGTCTGCCCGACACCGTGAATACGCCGGAGCTCAATATAGTCATGGCCGAAGGCGAACATTACAAGCTCATGACCCAACTGCAAGATACCGCGAGTTTCACTGGCGCGCAGGATATCATCAAGCTCGACGGGTTGCGGGTCGAATACGCCAACGGTTTCGGTCTGGCACGGCCGTCGAATACGACGCCGGTCATCGTGTTGCGTTTCGAGGCTGATACTGCCGCTGGACTCGAACATATCATGGCCGATTTCAGGCGAGTGTTTCATGAAGCCGCGCCCGACCTGCAACTACCGTTCTAATGCAGATGGATAACGCCAAAATCGGACTCGTGTCCATCTCCGACCGAGCCTCCAGCGGAGTCTACGAGGACCTCGGCATTCCGGCCTTGCGTGCCTGGCTGGAGGCCGCGCTACTCAATCCCTGCGTATTCGAAACCCGCCTGATCGCCGACGAACAGCCACTGATTGAAGCTACGCTCGTTAACCTGGCAGACGCGCAGCATTGCGATCTGATCCTTACCACCGGCGGCACCGGTCCGGCGCCCAGAGATGTAACGCCAGAGGCAACGCTGGCAGTGGCTGACAAGGTGCTGCCCGGGATCGGGGAGGCCATGCGGGCAATCAGCCTGAAATATGTTCCTACCGCGATACTGTCGCGTCAGGTAGGCGTGATACGCGGACGCAGCCTGATCATTAACCTGCCCGGACAGCCCAAGGCCATCGCGCAAACGCTGGATGGCGTATTCCCCGCTCTGCCGTACTGCATCGATCTAATCGGAGGCGCTTACCTCGAAACCAACGGACGAGCGGCATTTAGACCAAGCAGTAGTAAAAAAACAACAGTTGGATGACATTCTCTGCGCAAACAGATTCACGCCTTGGGCGTCGATTATAATCATGCTAGACTCGTTTCACCTGTAATACAGGACAACGATGCTGTCTTAACAGCGTCATGCTTTTTATATTTTCTGGAGGAAAACTAATGTCCCGCACATTACGTAATTTAGTCGCGCTTTCTTGCGTGTTAATGACTGGCCAAGCGCTTGCATCGAATGTCGATTCACGTTTCTATTTCACCCCTAGCATTAATGCTACCGCCTCGGATAGCAGCTGGGGAATGAACAACGGCCTCGGTTTCGGCGTCGGCGTCGGTAAAGCGATTTCGGACAGCTGGAACCTGGAATTAAACGGCAACTACAACGAACAAAACCTGAAAAGCGGCAATAGCAGCGTCAGAAACATGGGCTACGATATCGACGCCATGTACTTTTTCACGCGCAACCCCAGCTTTTCGCCCTTCATCGAAGCGGGTGTCGGTGGCGTGGACACACATCTAAACAGCAACTCCTCTGATCAGAACAACTTCGCCGGCAACGTTGGCGTCGGCGCCATGACATGGATGCACGACGTGGCCCTGCGTGCCGACATCCGTTATCGCCATATCGACGGAGTCACTGCCTACAACACAGGATCTTTCAGCCCTGACGACTGGATTGCCAGCGTCGGCCTGGTCATCCCGCTAGGTGCAAAGCCTGTGCCGCCTGCACCAGCGCCAGCCCCTGAACCAGCGCCCGCCCCAGCGCCTGCAC
>DAICZK010000172.1 GCA_027311185.1 Sulfuriferula sp. | reverse complement strand
ATCGTCGCCAACTCTCTGATCGCGCGATTCGAGCAATTCCCGCCGATCAACCTTCGCCATCCGCAACATGCCGACGCCATTGTCATTTTAGGCGCAGGCACTTATTTTAATGCTCCGGAATACGGCAGCGATACAGTGAACGACTACGCGCTCACACGCCTGCGCTACGGCGCGCGGCTCTACCGCGCGACCCACCTGCCGATCGCCGTGAGCGGCGGCAGCCCGGACGGCGGCGTAGCCGAAGCCGTATTAATGCAAGGCGCGCTGATGCAGGATTTCGGGGTGCCGGTGCGCTGGGTGGAATCGCGTTCAGACAATACTCATGAAAATGCCGTGAACAGCCGGGCGCTACTGCCCCGCACTGTCCACCGCATCTACCTGGTCACCCAGGCATGGCATTTGCCCCGCGCGGTCTATGCATTCCGACGCGCGGGGTTCAGCGTCATCCCTGCCGGCACGGGATACAGCTTGACGCGAGCGCCCAGACTGCTCGATTTCGTTCCCCAGCCGCAGGCCTTGGTTAAAAGCTTTTTCGCATTCCACGAAGCGATAGGGCTTATTTGGTATCGATTAAACAATTAGCCCGATCTTTTCATAAATTGGCGCGCGCCCTTGCTGGTCTTTTGTTTCGTATGAAGCTTTTGTTCAGTTGGCTGTATGAATAACTACACCGCGCCTTCACAAAAGCTCCCTACAAAACAAAATCCTGCGCGATCATCACGCGAATTTATGAAAAGATCGGGTTAGAATCACGCCTTATCAACATTATATTGTCAATCGGGAGTCACCCATGAAAGCTCGTATCAAATGGATAGAAGGTGTTGCATTTGCAGGCGAGACCGGTAGCGGTCACGCGGTAGTGATGGACGGCGCCGCCGAGGGCGGAGGCCGCAATCTGGGGCCGCGCCCCATGGAAATGCTGCTGCTGGGCGCAGGCGGCTGCACGTCTTACGATGTCGTCACCATCCTGAAAAAAGCGCGGGCGCGAATCACTGATTGCGTGGCGGAAATCAATGCCGAACGCGCGGACACCGACCCCAAGGTATTTACCAAAATCCACCTGCATTTCATCGTCACCGGGCATGCGCTCAAACCCGAACTGGTCGAACGGGCCATCCATCTGTCTGCCGAAAAATACTGTTCAGCTTCGATCATGCTAGGCAAAACCGCTGCGATCACCCACGACTATGAAATAGTAGAAGCTCAGGCCGGATAACAGCGCACCGAGTAATACGCATCCGTGTCGAGCACCTTGAACAGCCGGTCTATGTTCGGATGCTTGCCCGGATTGCCGCGCGCATCATCGGTATGCTCGGCAAATAGGTCCAGTCCTTCCTGCGCCGCTTTCTGCCCGATCCCGCCCCACTTCAGCGCTATATGATAATACACGCGAAACGAGCCGGTGCTGCCGGGCTGATTGTCTATCGTGCCGCAAACATTCCCCATTTCATCGAACAACTTCATCGCAACGAACCCGTCTACATTTTCGAGCGTTGCGAGATTTTCTGTAAAAGTAGCCACGGCACTTGACCTTCATCCCTGTATTGAGTCGTACATTATACCCAATACGCCGTTTTCGTCATCACTTTGGACATCATCCGCATCAGCCCCTGCACGGGCGGTGGCAGCATGCCGCCACCCGACGCCAGGGCAACATCGGCATGCCTGGCCTCATCGGTGTGCATTTGCGCCACCACGGCGCGGCTCCGGACATCCGACTCGGGCAGCTCGGCCAGGTGTTGCGCCAGATGCACGCCGACCTGGCGTTCGGTTTCGGCCAAAAATCCCAGATTCCATTTATCACCCAGGCTGCCGGCGACCATGCCTATCGCCAGGGAGCTCCCATACCAGACCGGATTAAGCAGGCTTTTGCGTCCGCCGAGCGCACCGATGCGCGACTCGCACCACGCCAGATGCTCGACCTCTTCCTGCGCGGCGACAGTGAGCGTCGCCCTGACCGCCTGATTGCGGGAAGTCAGCGCCTGGCCTTGGTACAACGCCTGCGCGCAAACCTCGCCGACGTGATTGATGCGCATCAGCCTGGCGGCGAGAGTTTTTTCCCGCTCGCTCAACGCTGCCTCGGGCAACTCTTGCCCCGGCAACCGCCGCACGGTCTGCGCCGCGGTCAGCACGGTCCGCAAGCCATTATCCACAGCAATAATCAAAGCATCCAGATTCATTCGCCTCCCCAATTCGGTATTCATCTGACAACGGCGATTAGCTCGCACGCACTTTCATACCCAGACGTAAAGAATATCCGGCCACCGGATCAACCCGCTAAGCCGCAATCTGTGCAAAAATGTCATGATTGTTCTAAACCAGTCATCTTTGCTCCATGACGAAAATACTGTTAAAAGCATTACTCTGCCTCTGCCTGACCATGAGTCTCGCCAACGCGGCTAGCCTGCCCGCCGGCGTCGCAGCCGCTTTAAGTCAGGCCGACATCCCATTGCAACACGTCGGTATCATCGTCTGGGACGATGATCAAAACCATCCGCGAATCAGCCTCAACCCGTCGCATCCGTTCAACCCGGCATCCGTCATGAAACTGGTGACTAGCTATGCTGCACTGAGCCTGCTCGGCCCCGCCTACACGTGGCAGACGCAAGTTCTGACCGACGGCTCACTGCATGATGGAGTCCTCGACGGCAACCTCTATCTCAAAGGCAACGGCGACCCCACGCTG
This sequence comes from Sulfuriferula sp., assembly GCA_027311185.1. Classification (GTDB taxonomy): domain Bacteria; phylum Pseudomonadota; class Gammaproteobacteria; order Burkholderiales; family Sulfuriferulaceae; genus Sulfuriferula. The sequence goes on along the minus strand of DAICZK010000172.1, from coordinate 754 downwards.
ACCACCGAGCGTTTCTGGATGTTGCTGCATCAATTAAGGGTGAGCGGGTTGCGCCAGATCAACGGCGATTTAATCATAGACCAGAGCGCTTTTCAACTTGCTCCCGCCAGCGACTTCGACGATGCCCCGCATCGCGCCTACAATGCGCTACCCACCGCAACCATGGTCAACTTCAACAGCAACACGGTGTACCTGAAACTGGAAAACGACCGGATTCACCTGAGTGTCGAACCCTTGCCGCCCCACATCGAACTGATCAACCGGCTGACCCTCGACGACGCGCCCTGCAGCCGCTGGCGCGAGCGCATCCACATCGACTGGCTGCCGAACCAGCGCCAACTCAGCCTGAGCGGCGTGTATCCCAGGGCCTGCGGCGACCGAGCCCTGTCCATTACCCTGGATGATGCGAGCGAACTCGTTGCCGATTTTTTCGCGCAATTATGGCCCGGCGAGGGCGGCACACTCAATGGCACTGCACACCCCGGCATCACGCCGCAAAATGCCGTGCCGCTGCTGGATTTTGCCTCGGCGCCACTGGCCCAGGCGCTCTACGATCAAAACAAATTCAGCAATAACGTGATGGCGCGCAACCTGTTTCTGAGTCTCGCCGCGTCCGCCCCGGCCACCCTCCCTGCCTCGAACGATCGCCTGCACGAATGGCTGGCCCGGCAAAACCTGAGCTTTCCGGAACTGGTCGTAGACAACGGCGCGGGGCTCTCCCGCCTCGCCCGCATCAGTCCCAGGAGCCGGGCTG
>DAICZK010000171.1 GCA_027311185.1 Sulfuriferula sp. | reverse complement strand
GGATTTGGCCGTGCTGAAAATCAACGCCAAAAATCTGGCGCCAATTACCTTCGCGCGTTCCGACCAGGCAAGTATCGGTGACGTCGTACTAGCGATCGGAGACCCGTTCGGGGTCGGTCAAACCGTGACCATGGGTATTATCAGCGCGCTGGAGCGCTCACATTTGGGCATTAACATTTTCGAAGACTTCATTCAAACCGACGCGGCGATCAACCCGGGCAATTCGGGCGGCGCGCTGGTCGATACGCTGGGCAATCTCATCGGCATCAATAGCGCGATTTATTCGCGCACGGGCGGGTCGCAGGGCATAGGTTTCGCGATTCCGTCCAATCTGGCCGCAAAAATCATGCAGCAGATCATCGCGCACGGTGAAGTCATTCGCGGCTGGATGGGAGTGGAGGTGCAGGACCTGACGCCGGAATTAGCTGATTCGTACCAGCTAGGCGACACTAATGGCGCTCTCATTTCTGGCGTCTTGCGCGGCGGGCCGGCAGATCACGCCGGTATTCAGCCCGGCGACATAGTGCTCAGCGTCGGCGGTCAGGCCACTATGGATTCCGCAACGTTGCTCAATCAGATAGCCGCCCTGGTGCCCGGACGCACGATTCAGGTAAAACTGTTGCATCGCAACAAAATCGTCACTGTCAACGTCAAAATAAGCCGGCGACCGAAATTGAACAGCAGTCGTTAGGGGAACCCCATTGGCCTCCATAGACACTCGGCATGCCATTTCGAAGGGGCTGGCTTGCCCGCGATCAATTGACAGCGGAATCGCGGGCAAGTCCGCTCCTACGACCGTATACTGGATCTCATAAAAGGTAACGGGCTTACAGATAATTGCGCCATTCCTGATCTTCCGAATCGAACAGGCGGTTGGCTTCCTGCGGACCCCAACTGCCTGCACGATAGGTATGGATGAAATCGCGTTCCTGCGCCCAGCTCTTCAAAATCGGGTCCACCACCCGCCATGCCCATTCGACCTCGTCGAAACGGATAAACAGGGTGCGGTCGCCGTTGATCACATCAAGCAACAAGGTCTCGTAAGCGTCGAGCTGAGCTTCGCCTTCCTGGCGATAACTCGCATTCAGGGAAATCACCCGCGTATTCATTTCCAGACCCGGCTGTTTGACGTGCACTTCCATCCGCATGCTTTCCTCGGGCTGGATCGACAATACTATCCAGTTCGGGCTGATCGCGTCTTGCGGAGCGGAGCGAAATAATTGCTGCGGCGGATGACGGAAGCGGATCGCCACCATCGATTTGGCTTCCGCCAGACGCTTGCCAGTACGCAAATAGAATGGCACGCCGCGCCAGCGCCAGTTGTCGATATAGAATTTCGCCGCAGCGTAGGTTTCCGTCATCGACTTGGGTTCGACGCCAGATTCCATTTGATAGCCGGGCACATGCTCGCCGTTGATGGTGCCTTGCGCGTATTGCGCGCGAAACGCATGGGCGTGTACCGAGCGTTTGCTGATCGGCCGTATCGAGCGAAGTACCTTGACCTTCTCGTCGCGCAGGGCATCAGCGTCGAGCACCGGCGGTGGCTCCATAGCGACCACTGTCAGCAGCTGCATCAGGTGATTCTGCAGCATGTCGCGCATAGCGCCGGTTTTGTCGTAATAATCGGCGCGATTTTCTATCCCCATGGTTTCGGCTACGGTAATCTGCACATGATCGATAAAATTACGGTTCCATAACGGCTCGATCAGCGTATTGGCAAGTCGGAAGACGAGCAGATTCTGCACGGTATCCTTGCCCAGATAATGGTCGATGCGAAAAATCTGCTGTTCGTCAAAATGCTCGTGCAACAGCCGGTTCAGCGCCTGCGCCGATTCGATATCCTCGCCGAACGGTTTCTCGACTACCATGCGATGCAACCCGCGCGGCTGGGACAGACCCGACAGGTCGAGATTCTTGATCACGCTCTGAAAATCGGTGGGCTTGATGGACAGATAAAACACTACATTCGAACCCGCCCCCATCTTCGGCTTACCCAGATCGGCCTTGATATTCCGATACAGCTCGACATCGTGCAATTCGCCGCGTATGTACGAAAAGCGCGCATTAAATCTCTCGCATACCCCCTCATCGTACTTGTCGTGCAGTTTTTCCTGCAGCAGCGTTTTAACGTGACTGCGCCAGGCATCGTCATCCCAGTCGCGGCGTCCCTGCGCCATGAAATTCATGCCGTCCGGCAAACGCCGGGCCTCTTCGAGCCGATACAGCGCGGGGAGCAGTTTCTTGGTCGCGAGATTGCCTGTCGCGCCGAAAATGACAAAATTACATGGGAAAATCAGCTCGTCGCTCATAGCTCGCCCTTCACGCCGTGCCCGCCAAAACCCTTGCGCATCATGGCGAGCAGTTTATCGGTGTATTCGTGTTTGCCCTGGCTGGCGAACCGCATCATCAGCGCGAGAGTCATTACCGGCGCCGGCACGCCCTGCTCGACCGATTCGAGTACAGTCCAGCGGCCTTCGCCCGAATCGGCGACAAACGGGGCAATGGTGTCCAGCATCTGGTCCTGGCGCAGGAAATCGGCCGTCAAATCCAGTAGCCAGGAGCGCACAACGCTGCCATGACGCCACATTTCGCTGACTTCGGCGACGTCTATGGCGAATTCTTCCTTGCCTTTCAACAACGACAGGCCCTCCGCCAGAGCTTGCATCATGCCGTATTCGATGCCGTTATGCACCATCTTGACGAAGTGTCCGCTGCCCACCGGGCCGCAATGCAGCCAGCCGGTAGCGGCGCCGGGAGCGAGAATTTTAATGAACGGCGCGACTTGCTCCACCGTCTGCTCGTCCCCGCCTACCATCAGCGCATAACCGTTAGCCAGCCCCCAGACACCGCCGGATACGCCTGCATCCATGAAGTGCAATCCATGCAGGCTCAATTCGCGCGCATGGCGCTGGCTGTCCTTGTAATAAGCGTTGGCACCATCTACGACGATATCGCCGGGAAACAGCAGGCCGATCAACTGCTGCAACGCGGCCTCCGTCGCCGCGCCAGCCGGCAGCATCAGCCAGATCACGCGCGGCGCCGTAAGATTAGCAGCCATCCGCGCGAGATCGGCATACGCCGAGATATTGGGCTCCTGTTGTGCGAGATTCTCCGCAACCTCGTGGCTACGGTTCCAGACCGACACAGTCACCCCGCCGCGCGCCAGACGGCGGGCCATGTTCGCGCCCATTTTTCCCAATCCGAGCAATCCTATCTGCATTGATTATCCTTTCAGTCGAAATCAGTCTTGTAGAGCCAGCCTGTACCGAGCGCCGGACTTTCCAGCCCAACCGTTATAAAACCCGAATAGAATATCCGCGAACAGGATCATCCCGGAAATGATCGGCAACGCCAGGAGCCTGTCGGACTTAATTCTCCGTGCGCGTTGCAACCGCAAAACGATGGCTGCAAGGCGCGAAGCGCAGCGAATAGTTACTCTATTCGCAAGCTTTGCAACGCCGCAGACGCGTTT
>DAICZK010000170.1 GCA_027311185.1 Sulfuriferula sp. | reverse complement strand
TACAGACAGGCGACCGAGTTGGGGATAGCTGATCGCGTGGACTATTTCGACGGCGGAAATCTGGATGAGATTATCCGCGGATCGGCCGGCATGATCACCGTGAACAGTACCGCCGGTATTCGCGCCCTGCAGCTTGGCAGTCCGGTCATGACTTTGGGAGACGCGATTTACGACGTGGCGGGATTGACCTTCCAGGGCACGTTAGACCAGTACTGGACAGAGGCAAAACAGCTTGATCCGGCGCTGGTTGAGGCCTTCATCAATGCTATTTCCGCGACGATACAGATTCGCGGCGTGTTTTATAGCGAACCGGGGCTGAGCGCCGCGGTGAATGAAGCCGCCGAACGTTTGTATGAATGCAGGGTTGGGCTGCAGGAGTAAGAGTACACGTCATTGCGAACAGCTTACTCGCGCTTGCGGGCGGATCTGCGGTAATGGTATTTCAACAGCAGGATAGTCATGGCGAGCACCAGCGTAATCGCGTTGGCTGCGATGACCGGCCAGGCGTTCAGGGTCACGCCATAGCATAGCCAGAGCGCGACTCCCGCAATAAAGATGACGAACATGCTGGTCGAAATGTCGTCCGCATGCTTGCGCTGCCAGATACGCACGACCTGCGGCACAAAGGCAACGGTGGTGAGGGTTCCGGCGACGAGGCCCAGCCAGTCTTGATTAAGCATGTGTTTACCAAAAAACAGGTTGTAAGGATGGTCTGCGCGCTCCTGCGCCAGCAGGCGCACCTGCCAGCTTGGCCGCTAGCGTATTTTATCAGCATTGCGTCGCCTGCAAGGAGTCTTTGATTCACCGTCTCGGGCGCGACGATAAATAGCCGTAGTCGCAGGGCACTGAACTCCGTAGAATAGCGGTTCGAGTACCTGATTGAAGAGAGCATGACTATGACCGACAACATAACCCGGATCAACGCGCATCCGCGTGAAATAAAAACGGCGGTTGCACTCCATTGGCAGGACTATCCGGGAAGCTTCAAGGGTTTGGACCTGCAAACGGCGGAGCTGGACTGCGGCGATTACGACCTGGGTGACGGGGTAAGGATAGAGCGTAAATCCGCAACCGATTTTACTCTGGCGATCATGGACAAGCGGTTTTTTGGAGAAGTCAGCAAGCTTAAATCCAGTTGCGATCAGGCAGTGTATATTGTCGAAGGCGATATTTATGCGGGGCGGTTTCATACCGATCCCGTCATCGTGCGCGAAGCAATAGCCTGGATGACGGTGATGCAGGGCGTGCCGCTGGTACCCAGCCCGAGCGAGGCGTTCACCGCCGAGCTGTTGTTTGCCATGGCAACGCAGGTGCAGCATGGTTGGGGCAATCCGGTTGCGATGCGTAACGGCAAACCGTTCGACCCGGTTAACGGCCAAACTTATCTGGTCGAAGGCTTGCCGGGTGTGAATGCTGCCATGGCGCGAGTGCTGCTGGAGCAGTTCGGCAGCGCGGCTGGCGTGTTTGCCGCTCCCGTCGAGATGTTGGCGCAGGTGAGCGGCATAAGCTTGCAGGCCGCGACGCGGATGCGTAAGGTGCTCGACGCGCAATGGGCGGGAGGCTCTCGCCGATGAGCGCGGCTTTTCGTTCCGCGCATTCCGCTATCGGGCTCTGGAGCGAAGCCGTGCAGGATTGCGTAGCGCAACTGTCGCCGGTTTCCGGCGCGGCAAATTTTGGCTTTGTGTATGTGACCGACCTGTATGCCAATCGCGTCGCCGATATATTGGCGCAATTGCGCGAACAGACCGGTGTGACGCAGTGGGCGGGCTCGGTCGGGATAGGCGTTTGTGTCAACGGTCACGAATATCTGGATGAATCGGCGATTGCCGTGATGGTGTGCGAATTTCCCGCCGACGCCTTCGAGGTGTTTGCGCCGATAGCGGTTCCCGAGGAGGCGAAACCACTGCTTGGGGATTTTAAGGTACATGGCGCCGCGGCATATTTCGCCCTGGTGCATGGCGATGGCCGCAATCCCGATATCGCGGAACTGATAGCAGCCGTGGCCGGCGAGATGTCGACTGGCTTTATCACCGGCGGAATAAGCAGCTCGCGTTTCGGGACTTTGCAGGTGGCGAACGAGGTTGTACAGGGTGGTCTGTCGGGCGTGATGTTCAGCGACAAGGTCGCGGTGGTCACGCGGCTCACGCAGGGGGTGACACCGATAGGCCCGCGCCATCGGGTGAGCGCGAGCGAAGAGAATGTTCTGATTAGCCTGGACGGCCGCCCCGCGCTCGACGTGTTGTACGAGGATATCGGCGAAATTCTGTCGCGCGATTTGCAACGTGCGGCGGGATATATTTTCGCGGCGCTGAGCATTCCCGGTTCCGACAGTCGTGATTATCTGGTGCGCAATCTGGTGGGCGTGGATAACACTCGGGGTCTGGTTGCGATCAATGAAGTAATACCGGCGCAAGCCGAGGTGCTGTTTTGCCGGCGCGATGCGAGCGCGGCGCGCGAGGATATGCTCACCATGCTGCAGGACCTGCATGCAAATTTACCTGCCATGCCGCGCGGCGCCGTGTACTATTCGTGTCTGGGGCGGGGCGAAAGCCTGTTCGGCGCCAAATCGGCCGAGCTGGCATTGATTCAGCAGGTATTGGGCGATGTGCCGCTAGTCGGATTTTTTGCCAACGGCGAAATCTCGCACGATCATTTATATGGCTATACCGGTGTGTTGACGCTTTTTGTCTAGCCGCATTTTTTTAAGGAATTTATTATGCCACAGAGCTTGCAGGAAATTTCCATGCTGCGCGATGAACTGGAAATGCTAATGCGCGAACGCGATGGTTTACTGAGAGTGAGCGGTGCGGCGGCGCTGTTCGTCGCCGAAATGGATAGCGTGCAGTTGCCGGAGGTGACGCTCGATGCGGCGGAAATTCTGGCGGAATCGTTGAACGAGCTGACCGAAGACACGCTGCAGGATGCGCTCAGTGCAGTCAAGAACAAACTGCAATTGTTATAATCGGCCTACGCCAGGCACAACTCCAGTGCGGTCTCCCAGTCGGGCAAGGCAATGCCGAAGCTGCTAAACAGTTTCTCGCCCGAGAGCACCGAATTGGCGGGACGTTTGGCGGGCGTGGGGTACTGGCTTGCGGCAATGGGGTTGAGCTGCACGTGTTTTCCTTCCGGCAAGCTGGTTCTGGCTAGAATGGCGGTCGCGAAAGCATGCCAATTGGTCGTGCCGCGGCTGGTCAGATGATAGATGCCCGCCGCAGTGGGGGCTTGTAAAAAAGGGCGCTGTGCCAGAATCTGCGCCGTGGCTTCAGCGATCGTGCGCGCCCAGGTCGGTGCGCCGAACTGATCGGCAACAATGTCTAGCCGTTCGCGTTCCTTGAACAGTCGCTGCATGGTGAGCAGGAAATTGCCGCCGCGCAGGCCGTATACCCAACTCGTTCGCAAAATCAGATACGCCGCTCCGCTGGCGATGACGCCCTGCTCGCCTTCGAGTTTGGTTGCGCCATACACGCCCAGCGGCCGCGTGGCGTCGGTCTCAACC
>DAICZK010000016.1 GCA_027311185.1 Sulfuriferula sp. | reverse complement strand
ATTACTTGCCGCTGGCGGTAAAACAACCCGCTTACGACTGGGTCCGCACCAACTTGCTGGGCGGCACGGTCACCGGCGCGCAATTCCAGATAAAAGGGGATCTGGCCAATTTCCCCTTTCATAACGATAAAAACGGACTGCTGGCGGTACAGGTAAAATTCAGGGACGGCAGTCTGCAACCCGATCCCAAATTCCCGGTGATCGATCATATCAACGGCAACGTGCGATTTGTCGGCACCAGCATGCTGGCACAAGCTGACAGCGCAAAACTTTATACCAGCAATCTGTATGACATTAGCGCGTCCATTCCCGACCTGTTCGGGGGGGACAAAGAAGCCTTGTACGCCAAGGGCAAAGGAGAAGGCACTCTGACCGACCTGATACGCTTCACCAACAACAGCCCTGTTCACAAAGCGCTCGACGACCTGACCGCAGGCGCTACAGGCACCGGGAACGCGCAGCTTTCCCTGCAATTACGGCTACCGTTCCACGACATCTTGCACCCCGTCATTAACGGCGTCATCCATTTCCAGAACAATACCATTACACCGCACAAACCGTTGCCCGAACTTGATGCGGTAAGCGGTCGACTCGATTTCACCCAGTCGGGCGTTAGCGCGCGCAATATCGACCTGAAAATTCTTGGCGGCCCAGCCACCGCAGCCGCGCAGACGCTGCCGGGAGGCATCGTCCACATCAGCGTCCAGGGACAGATGACTGGCCCCGGCCTAGCGCCGTATCTGCCGCCCGACATCGTCGCGAAAATTGGCGGCAGCGCCGCGTGGCAAGGCAATATCAGCGTCGCGCACGGCCATCCCCCAACTATGAGTTTCGACAGCAGCCTGACAGGAATGACGATCGGTTTGCCGCAACCCTTTCGCAAACTCGCCGCCGACCCGATGCCATTACATATCGTCGCCAGCCCGGCCGACGACAGCAACATGCTGATCGATATCCGCTATGGCGATCTGGTCACCGCCGAGCTATTGCGCGCCGTGCAGGCAGACGCTCAGCCGATACAACGCGTCGCGATCAATTTCGGCGGCACCGCTACGCTGCCCGCCGCGCCGGGCTTATGGATCAGCGGTCATATTCCGATCCTCGACCTGACCGGCTGGAGCACAGAACCACAATCTGGCGCTTCCAGCGAAATACCGCCCAAGATCGATGTCAAGGTAAGTGTCGGTCGACTCGATCTGTTTCAACGGCAATTTCAGGATATAAGCCTGCATACCGAAAATATCGGCACCCAGTGGCGCACGGCCGTATCCAGCGCAACGATGCGCGGCTCCATCGACTGGACGCCTCACGTCACCAGCGCTCAACACGACAAACTCAGCGCCCATTTCAAAACCCTGACCATTCCCGAAGCCGCTCCGGGGGGAGGGCCGGTAACGGAAATCAATACGACACACTGGCCGGAACTAGCGCTCGATGTTGCAGATCTGCAAATCGGCAAACGCCATATGGGGCACCTTGACGTCCAGGCCGTGCCGGTCGCCGACGGCTTGCGTTTCGACCACATTACGCTAACCGCCAGCGACAGCACGCTGAAAATGTCCGCCGTCTGGCGCCCGAAAATCATTCCGGAAACTGTGGCCACGCTACGCCTCAACATAAAAAATATCGGACAGTTCTTCGATCGCTACGGTCACCCGGACACCATAAAAGGCGGCAGTGCAATCATTGACGGGCAAGCTAACTGGAACGGAACGCCCGTCGATATCACGCTGACCAGCCTCGCCGGACAATTCACGCTCACCGCCGAGAATGGGCAGTTTCTCAAAATCGAGCCGGGAGCGGCAAGACTGCTCGGAATATTAAGCCTGCAAGCCCTGCCACGCCATATCGGACTCGATTTCAGCGATATTTTCAGCGATGGCTTCGCATTCGAGGACATTTCCGCGACGCTGAAGCTCGATCACGGCATAATACACAGTCAGGATTTTCTCATGGACGGCCCCGCCGCCAGCGTACAAATGAACGGCACGATAAACATGAACGCCGAAACCCAGCAACTGCGGGCGTCGGTGAGTCCGAAACTCAACGGCACCGTCGCGCTGGCCAGTTCGCTGCTGGGCGGCCCGGTGGTCGCGCTTGGCGTGTATGCGGCACAGGAATTATTGAAAAATCCGTTCGGTCACGCGATACGATACGATTACACGATTACCGGCTCGTGGGCTGACCCACTGATAAAAAAAGGGGAATAACGCAATGAAAACCGGCACTCCTATCGAGCACGACCATGAAAAAACAGATCACCTCAACTGCCCCCATCCGTATGGAAATTGAACATGACTAATTCACCCCGCGCGCGCGCCGATCAGACCAAAGCGCGTCCTATAAACAACATAAACCGCATCGCTGCGATTCAAATGGCGTCCGGCCCCAACGTCGCCGCCAATCTGGCCGAAGCGGAACGACTGATCGCGGCCGCCGCCAAACAAGGCGCGAAACTCATCGCGCTGCCTGAATATTTTGCAATTATGGGTCTAAAAGACACCGACAAGATCGCCGTCAAGGAAACCGCCGGTAGCGGCATTATTCAGACGTTCCTCTCCAAGCTGGCCAAAAAACACAAAATCTGGCTTATCGGCGGCTCCGTGCCGCTCGCCTGCGACAACCCCATGAAAGTACGCAACAGCTGCCTGGTTTACGACGACAAAGGCAAGCAAGTGGCGCGCTATGACAAAATACACTTGTTCGGTTTCAATCTGGGAACGGAACATTACGACGAACAAAACGCCATAGAATCAGGCAATGAAATCGTCGTGCTCGATACCCCTTTCGGCAGGCTGGGGCTGTCCATCTGCTACGATTTGCGTTTTCCGGAACTGTACCGCGCGATGACCGACGTTGACCTCATCGTCGTGCCTTCAGCCTTCACCGCAACTACGGGAAAGGCGCACTTTGAAACGCTGGTACGCGCCCGCGCCATAGAAAATCTGGCTTACATGATCGCCCCGGCGCAAGGCGGCTACCATTTGTCCGGGCGCGAAACGCACGGCGACACCATGATCGTCGACCCGTGGGGAGTCATCCTCGACCGGTTGCCGCGCGGTTCGGGCGTCGTTACGGCGACCATTAACCCGGACTATCAATCTAGCCTGCGCAATAGCCTGCCTGCGCTCAAGCACCGCATCTTCGAGTGCGGCCACCTGCAGATAAAATCAACTTAAATTCAAGGAACTACCATGACCACACTGACCGGCATCTACATTCCCAACACAGAAGCCTTGCTGCAAACGGCGCAAGCCACGCTATTCGTGCCGAACCAGCTTGAACTGGGCCAGCTCGACGACGTATTCGGGCAGCTGATGAGTCACCATCTGGATTACGCCGACCTGTATTTCCAGTATACCCGGTCGGAGAGCTGGAGCCTGGAAGAGGGACAGGTCAAATCCGGCAGTTTCAGCATCGATCAGGGTGTGGGTGTGCGCGCGATATCTGGCGAGAAAACCGCTTTCGCCTATTCCGACGACATCAGCCATGCCGCCCTGCTCGCCGCGAGCAATGCGACACGCGCCATCGCGAAAAGCGGCGCAAGCCACAGGCACCACGCCATCGCCCGCACCGACACCCGCACTTTGTATCAGCCTGTCGATCCGTTGCCTACGCTAAACGATGCAGAAAAGGTCGCGCTGCTGGAAAAACTGGAACGCTTCGCGCGCACAGCTGATACCCGCGTGACCCAGGTCATGGCCAGTTTGAGCGCCGAATACGATGTCGTATTCATCGCCCGCTCGGACGGACATCAGGCAGCTGACGTACGCCCGCTGGTGCGCCTGTCGCTGCAGGTCATTACCGAGCAGGACGGACGCCGGGAACAAGGCTCGGCGGGCGGCGGCGGGCGTTTCGGCTACGAATATTTTACCGACGCCATGCTCAGGGAATACGCCGAGCAGGCGGTACACCAGGCAGTTACCAACCTTGCCGCGAGACCCGCGCCCGCGGGCACCATGACCGTAGTGCTGGGCGCCGGATGGCCTGGAATTTTACTGCATGAGGCGATAGGACACGGGCTGGAGGGCGACTTCAACCGTAAGGGCAGTTCCGCTTTCAGCGGCCGCGTGGGCGAACGCGTCGCTGCGACGGGGGTCACGGTGGTCGACGACGGCACGTTGCTCGACCGGCGCGGCTCGCTCAACGTCGACGATGAAGGCAACCCTACGCAATGTACCACGCTGATCGAAAACGGCATCCTCAAGGGCTATATGCAGGACAGCCTCAACGCGCGCCTGATGGGCGTGCCAATTACCGGCAACGCGCGGCGCGAGTCGTTCGCGCATATCCCCATGCCGCGCATGACCAACACTTACATGCTCAACGGCGATAAAGACCCCGAAGAAATCATCGCTTCAGTCAAGCACGGGCTGTATGCCGTCAATTTCGGTGGTGGCCAGGTCGACATCACAAGCGGCAAGTTCGTTTTCTCGGCGGCCGAAGCCTACATGATAGAGGACGGGAAAATCAGCTACCCGGTCAATGGCGCGACCCTGATCGGCAACGGACCCGACGTGCTCACGCGGGTTTCCATGATCGGCAACGATATGAAACTCGATCCCGGCGTCGGCACCTGCGGAAAAGAAGGCCAAAGCGTTCCGGTAGGCGTGGGGCAGCCGACCTTGCGCATCGACGGCCTGACCGTCGGCGGCACGGCATGAACGTCGGCTCCCGTAAAACCCGGCCCTCTAAAACACAGACACGCATATCATGATTCGCACCCGTTTCGCTCCCAGCCCCACCGGCTATCTCCACATCGGCGGCGCGCGCACCGCGCTGTTTTCCTGGGCCTTCGCCCGCCATCATGGAGGCACATTCATACTTCGTATCGAGGACACCGACCTGGAGCGCTCTACTCCAGAATCTGTCACCGCGATTCTGGACGGCATGCGCTGGCTCGATCTGGATTACGATGAAGGGCCGTTTTACCAAATGCAGCGCATGCCGCGCTACAAGGAGGTCCTCGCGCAATTGCTCGCGTCAAACCAGGCCTACTATTGCTACGCCAGCAAGGAAGAAGTCGAGGCCATGCGCGAGCAGCAGCGACTGGCGGGCGCGAAACCCCGCTACGACGGGCGCTGGCGCCCTGAACTGGGCAAAGCCCTGTCTCCGGTTCCCGACAATGTGGCGCCGGTCGTGCGCTTCAAAAATCCGACCGACGGCAGCGTCGCCTGGCACGATCTGGTAAAGGGGACGATAGAGATCAGCAACGCCGAGCTGGACGATTTGATCATCGCGCGTCCCGACGGCACGCCGACCTACAATTTTTGCGTGGTTGTCGACGACTGGGACATGCAAATCACTCACGTCATCCGTGGCGACGACCACGTCAATAATACGCCGCGCCAGATCAACATTCTTCGGGCACTGGGCGCGACGTTACCGCAATACGCACACGTACCGATGATACTCGGCGCTGACGGAGAGCGCCTGTCCAAACGCCATGGCGCTGTCAGCGTGCTGCAATACGAGGAAGAAGGCTACCTCCCCGAAGCCTTGCTGAATTATCTCGCCCGGCTGGGTTGGGCACATGGCGACGAAGAAATTTTCACCATGACGCAATTTATCAACTGGTTCAATCTCGAAGCAATCAGCCGCTCGCCCGCCAAATTCAACCCTGAGAAACTGCTCTGGATCAACCAGCAGTATCTGAAAACGGCGAACGATGAACGTCTGGCCGCACTGATCCGCCCGCGTCTTGAACAGTCGCTGGGCGCCATCTCCGAGACGCCGGCACTCACCAACGTTGTGCAACTGCTCAAGGAAAGAGCCGCCACGCTCGTCGAACTCGCCGACGCGGCGCGCCTGTTTTATCAATACCCGGCGCCGCCGGCCGAGCTTTTAACGTTGCATGTCACTACCGACGTCTTCCCGGCGCTGCAACACCTCGCCGCGCAATTTGCCCTGATCGAATGGTCCAGGGGCGAGATCAGCGCCGCGATCAAGGCGACAGTGAGCCATTTCCAGCTCAAAATGCCGCAGATCGCCATGCCATTGCGAGTCATTATCGTCGGTGTGACCCAAACCCCAGGCATCGATGCGACACTGACCCTGATCGGCCAGGACGCAGTTCTGCATCGCCTGCGGCAATACCTGGGTGGAGCGGTGAATCCGGTTTAATCAACAAAATGGAATGTGCTAATAAATTAAACATCGTTTTGCTGCTTTTCTTGCTATAATTGTCCGTCTTTTTTTCTACGAAACGACGTTACGTTTATTATTTAACCCGGGAGACAAAAATGGCTGACAAGCTATTGATTATGATGGTGAATACTGACCCGGCAAACCCTTCTGAACTGGGTGCGCCATTTTTCCAGGCAACCGTAGCGGCTGCGATGGAATATGAAGTTGAAGTGATATTAACCGCGCGTTCCGGCGAATTAGCCATTAAAGGCGTGGCCGAGAAATTATTTGTCCAAGAGGGTTCGCCAAAAAGTGTGTACGACTTTATCAAAGACGCGCACGAAGCGGGTGTCAAATTCAAGGTTTGCACCCCAACCCTGGAATTATGGGGTCATGACCTGATTCCTGAAATCGAAGAGACCGTCGGTGGCGCCTACGTCATCCAGCAAGCCATGGATGAAGACGTCGTTACGCTGACCTATTAAGCAATCCGGCGTCTTGCAACTCAAATAAAAAGCGGAGCATACACTCCGTTTTTTATTGGGTTGCGATCCTGTCCGTACGTTACCGAACACCCCCACTAAATTTATACTGCCCAATTGAACTTAAATACTATCATCGCGGTCTGTATACCTGACAACAATATGGTTATACAGCGCAGAACGAGCTGTATCCATCACAAAAAATCAGGGATAAACAAGCACGATGAATGATCGTGATATCGATCAGCAGCTAGTGGAACAGGTGCAGCGTGGTGACAAACAGGCTTTCAACCTCTTGGTCGTAAAATACGAGCGACGGTTGGCGCGTTTGTTGTCGCGTTATGTCCGCGATCCACATGAAGTTGAAGACATAGCTCAGGAGGCCTTTATCAAAGCCTACAGGGCGTTATCGACGTTTCGGGGCGAGGCGGCATTTTATACCTGGCTGTACCGCATCGGTATCAATACGGCCAAAAATTATTTGATGGCGCGCGGTCGCCGCGTGCCGACCACCAGTGAGTTTGATGTGGAAGAAGCGGAAGGATTCGAAGAAGGCACGAGTTTGCATGAACTCAACACACCCGAAAACGAACTCTTGTCCAAAGAAGTTGCTCAAGTAGTAAACGAAGCAATGGCGGCTTTGCCGGAAGATCTGCGTGCGGCTATTTCGTTGCGCGAAATCGAGGGGCTAAGCTACGAAGAGATTGCCGAAGCCATGGGTTGCCCTATAGGCACAGTCAGATCGCGCATATTTCGTGCGCGTGAGGCGATTGCCGCGAGATTACGCCCTATACTCGGCACAAACCAGGAAACACGATGGTAAGGAGTACCACGATGCACACTATCACAGCCCATCAGCCCATGCTGAATGATGAAGCCGCAACCGGCGACGCTCTGGCCGGCAAAACATTGTCAGCAACCGTGTCGGCTGCCATGGATGGCGAACTGTACGGCTCGGCCCTGAATCAGCTGATCCGCGCATGCAAACCTGACTCGCGCGCCGAAGACGATTGGCGGTCCTATCACATCATTGGCGATGCCTTGCGCCAGACGTCGGTCAGATCAACCGAATTGTCGGAACGAATCCGCCTGCTCGTAGCGGACGAGCCAACTGTGCTCGCGCCGCAACGCAAACGCAGCATAAGCAAATTCATCATGCCCGTTGCGGCATCGGTCGCAGCCATTTGCCTGGTCAGCTGGAGCGCGTTGAATATTCCCTCATCCAGCACGCATACGGCTGTCATGGCAGCAATGCCATTGCAGATCGCCAAACTGGACCCGGCCAGACTTAACAACTTTATTGCTGCGCACCGCGATTTTTCGCCTGGCGCGAGTTCGCCTTTCATGGACGCAGACTATCAGGTACCTGCGAGGCCAGCGCGATGAAATTATGGCTTGTGTGGGCCGTTTTCGTCAGCCTGCCAGCATGGGGGGCCGCCGGCGAACCTTCCATCAATCTGGACGCCTGGTTAAATCAGGTAGCGCAAGCCGCTCAACATCTCAACTACGACGGCATCGTGGTGTACCAGAATAGCGACGATGTCGAAATCTCGCATATCGCGCACCGTATCGACCATGCTGGCGAGCTCATCAGGCAGGATGCTCTGTCCGGCTCCCCGCACTCTTTCATGCGGTTGAACGAGGGCGTGTACTGTTACATCCCCGAAGGCAATCAGGTCAAAATCGAGCGTCACCAGCATCACCGTTTTTTCCCTGAAATCCTGCCCATACCCGCAACGCCATTGGCCGCGTTATACGTCATGAAGGTGCTCGGCCACTCAGAGGTGGCCGAGCACGACAGCATCGGCGTCAGTCTCGCGCCACGCGACGCTTATCGCTATGGCTATCTGCTCTGGGCCGACAGTCAGAGCAACCTGCTGCTCAAGCTGATCAAACTCGACGCTCACCAGCAACCCGCCGAACAATTTGCCTTTACGCAGGTCAACATCGGAGCCGCGCCAAATCGCGAGCAATTTCAATCGGGCTTCGCCGACAAGAAACCCATTATCGTCCCCAGCCGCGAATCTCCTGCAGCGGACAACTGGCACGTCGGTGCGTTGCCGCCGGGTTTCCACAAGATCACCCAGACCCAGCTCGCATTGCCCGACAAACCGCAAAACGTGGTGCATCTGGTCTACACCGACGGGCTGGCGACGGTATCCCTGTTCATCGAACCCTTGGCGCAATTAGGCGCACATCTGCCGCGCGGCTTGTCGAGCCACGGCATGATGAGCCTGTACGCGCACCCCCTCGGCGCCTATCAGGTCACGGCATTGGGCGAGGTGCCCCCTGCTACGCTGATCATGATTGCGGACAGCCTGAATTTGACAGGATCCAAATAATGGATGACATGATAGAAACGCAAGCGCGCATCGTGGAGATCGACAACGACGGCAACGTTTGGGTAGAATCCATGACCAGCGGCTCGTGCAGCAGCTGCGCCAGCGCCGACGGAGAAACCGAATCGGGCGGCTGCGGCGCTGGCAAGATCGGACAGATGTTCACCCTGAAAGCAAAAAAGTATCGTGTCGTCGATAACTTGGGCTGCAAGACCGGCGACGACGTCGTTATTGGAGTCAAAGAAGGCTCCATACTGCGCGGTTCGGCTGCGGTCTATATGTTACCGCTGTTGCTGATATTCATCGGCGCGATGGCCGGGACGCAGCTCGCGCCCCCGGCGCAAAGCGACCTGGCTTCCATGCTCGGAGCCGCCTTTGGCTTTATCATCGGCGCAGCTTGGCTTGCCCGTTTCAGCCGTCGCGCCAGTCGGGACCCTCGTTTTCAGCCAGTCATATTACGATCAGTACACAATAATTTTTTTATGCTCAAGGAAATTAAATCATGAAAAAACTGTTTTACCTGTCTTTGTTTTTGCTGAGCAGTTTGAGCTTTTCCGCAATCGGCGCCGATTTGCCCGATTTTACCCAGATCGTGAAACAGCATGGTGCATCAGTAGTCAATATCACCACCACAGAACTGGTCAAAGCCCAGAATGGCATGGGCAACATGCCCGGCTTCCCCGACGACGAGATGTTTAATTTTTTCCGCCATTTCATGCCCCAGGTTCCTGATGAAGGCAACGGCAATGGCAACGGCAACGGCATCGGCAACGTTCCCATCCACAGTGCAGGTTCCGGCTTCATCATCAGCAGCGACGGCTACATCCTTACCAACGCCCACGTCGTCCAGGGCGCCCAGGAAGTAACTGTCAAGCTCACCGACAGACGCGAATTCAAGGCAAAAGTCATCGGCAGCGACCCTCGCTCCGACATTGCGCTGATCAAAATCAACGCCACCGATCTGCCCAAGGCGCCCATCGGCGATCCGCAACAGCTGCAAGTAGGCGAATGGGTCATTGCCATCGGCTCGCCCTTCGGCTTTGAAAACTCAGTGACGGCAGGCATAGTCAGCGCAAAAGGACGGTCCTTGCCGGACGAAAATTATGTCCCTTTCATCCAGACCGACGTTGCCGTCAATCCAGGCAATTCCGGCGGCCCTCTGTTCAACATGAAAGGTCAGGTAGTCGGCATCAACTCGCAGATATATTCCCGATCCGGCGGCTATATGGGTGTTTCTTTCGCCATCCCTATCGATGTGGCCATGCAGGTCGCCGACCAGCTTAAAGCCTACGGCACCGTTCACCGCGGCCGCCTCGGCCTGATGGTGCAGGAGGTCAATGCGGGCAGCGCCAGGGCATTCGGACTGGACAAACCTCAAGGCGCTCTGGTCTCGGAGGTTGACGCCAACGGCCCGGCCGCCAGGGCAGGCGTAAAACCGGGCGATGTCATTCTCAAATTCAACGGCCAGGCCGTGAACCGCTCTATCGATCTGCCGCGCATGGTGGCTGTCGCCAAACCGGGTAGCACGGCAAGACTGGAGATCTGGCGCAACCGCGCTCCGCTCGCTCTTACCGCCGTACTGGGCGAGATTTCCAACAAAAAGTCCGCCCAGCCCAAACTCGCCAGCGCTGCAACTACGCTCGATAAAATCGGTCTCGCCGTGTCCGACATACCGCATCGCGACTCATCGCATACGCGCGGCGTACTGGTCGAACGCAGCGACGGCATTGCCGCACGTGCGGGCATAGCGCCTGGAGATTACATTTTGGCCGTGGACAACACTCCCGTGCACAGTGCCGCCCAGTTCAGGACGCTCATAAGCGGCATTGCCAAAAACACTACCATCGCGTTGCTGATCAAACACCAGGACACTACGCTATATCTTCCCCTGCACATTGACTGACATCCGCTGCGGCAGAGAACTCCGGCCGCAGCATTTCGACCAACCCTGCCTGCACTATTATGCCCTACACACTATGCCCGCACCGCAATTAACCGTTTACCTGCGCCGTTACTGCCACTTGTGCCACGACTTGATCGCGGAGCTCGCGCCCTATCAAACACGCTACGGCGTGCGGATAAACCAGGTCGACATCGATACCGACCCCGCCCTGGAAGCGCGCTACGGCCAGTTTATTCCCGTATTGGCCGATGCGAATGGCGTCGAAATCTGTCATTATCTGCTCGATGACATAGCACTTACTGCTTATTTGACAAAAATCCGTTAAAATTAGCCCTACTGGACTTCAGGCACACAGCGTGTGCCTTTTTTGTTGATGAAAAATATACGTAATTTCTCTATCATTGCACACATTGATCACGGAAAGTCCACTTTGGCAGACCGCATCATTCAACTCTGCGGTGGTTTGTCGGAACGCGAGATGGAGGCACAAGTACTCGATTCGATGGATCTTGAGCGCGAACGAGGTATTACGATCAAGGCGCAAACCGCCGCGCTGGAATATCGTGGCCGCGACGGGCAAATTTATCAGTTACACCTGATCGACACGCCGGGCCATGTTGATTTTTCCTACGAAGTCAGCCGTTCGCTGTCTGCGTGTGAAGGTGCGCTGCTCGTTGTAGATGCCTCGCAAGGCGTGGAAGCCCAGACGGTCGCGAATTGCTATACCGCAACGGAACTGGGTGTCGAAGTCATACCGGTACTCAACAAGATCGATTTACCCGCAGCCGAACCGGACCGCGTCATCCAAGAAATCGAGGATATTATCGGCATAGAAGCCCATGACGCGGTGCGCGCCTCGGCCAAGACCGGTCTTGGGATCGAAGACATACTCGAAATGGTCATCAGCAAGATCCCGCCCCCGCAAGGCGATCCCGACGGGCCGCTCAAAGCGCTGATCATCGACTCGTGGTTCGATAATTATGTCGGCGTCGTCATGCTGGTACGAGTCGTCGACGGCAAAATACAGTCCAAACAAAAAATTCGCCTGATGGCCAGCCATTCTGTTTACCTGACCGAGCAGGTCGGCGTATTCACGCCCAAGGCGCGGCCTTGTACCGAACTCTCCGCCGGCGATGTCGGATTCATCATTGCCGGGATCAAAGAGCTCAAGGCCGCCAAAGTCGGCGACACGGTGACGCTGGACACCAACCCGGCCGCGGCGCCGCTACCGGGGTTCAAGGAAATCAAGCCTCAGGTGTTCGCCGGATTATATCCGGTCGAATCCCACGATTACGACGCCTTGCGCGACGCGCTGGAAAAACTCAAACTCAACGACGCCTCGTTACAATACGAACCGGAGGTCTCGCAAGCACTGGGATTCGGTTTCCGTTGCGGGTTTCTCGGTTTGCTGCACATGGAAATCGTCCAGGAGCGCCTGGAGCGCGAGTACGACATGGACCTCATCACCACCGCCCCCACCGTCATTTATCAGATAGTGATGCGTAGCGGCGAAATCATGGAAATCGAGAATCCGTCCAAGCTGCCCGAATTATCCAAAATCGAAGAAATCCGCGAACCCATTATCACTGCCACGATTCTGGTTCCCGAGGCCTATCTGGGCAACGTCATGACCCTGTGCACACAGAAACGTGGGTCGCAAACCAACATGCAGTACATGGGGCGTCAGGTCATGCTCAATTACGACATGCCCATGAATGAGGTCGTGATGGATTTTTTCGATCGCCTGAAATCCGCGACGCGCGGCTATGCCTCGCTCGATTACGACTTCAAGGAATTTCGCGCCGCCGATCTGGTCAAACTCGACATTCTCGTCAACAGTGAAAAAGTCGACGCGCTATCGCTGATCGTGCATCGCGCCACCAGCGCCTACAAAGGCCGCGAACTCGCCAGCAAGATGCGTGAACTGATTCCCCGCCAGATGTTCGACGTCGCGATACAAGCCGCTATCGGCGCGCAAATTATCGCCCGCGAAAACGTCAAGGCGTTGCGAAAAAACGTGCTGGCCAAATGCTACGGCGGCGACATCAGCCGCAAACGCAAACTGCTGGAAAAACAGAAAGCCGGTAAGAAACGAATGAAACAGGTCGGCAACGTCGAGATTCCGCAAGAGGCTTTTCTGGCAATATTACAAGTAGGCGATAAATAAGGGGCGAAAAAATGGATTTTGCATTAATCATGTTTGTTGCACTGGTGGTGACCGGGTTGATCTGGCTGATCGACAGCATCGCATTCAAGCCCAGGCGAGGCGCCGAGGCCAAAATGCCGATACTGGCAGAATATGCCAAAAGCTTCTTTCCGGTCATACTGGCGGTATTTCTGCTTCGCTCTTTTCTTGTCGAGCCGTTTAAAATCCCTTCGGGGTCGATGCTTCCAACCTTGCTGGTAGGCGACTTCATCCTGGTCAACAAATACACTTACGGCATACGGCTTCCCATCGTCAACCTCAAGATTCTACAGGTTGGTGAGCCTAAAACCGGCGATGTGATGGTGTTCCGTTACCCGAGGGACCCCAGTCTCGATTATATCAAACGCGTCGTCGGCGTTCCGGGCGATACAGTCACATATCGCAACAAACAGCTCACGATCAACGGTCAACTTGTCCCCGAAAAACGGGACGGCACCTTTAGCTACATCAGCAGCGGGCTCAATGCGGTCAACCCCGATCAATATATTGAAAAACTCGGTACCCACACTCACAAGATACTGATACAACCCGACACGCCTACCGTTTACACCGACCAGGTCAACAGCCAATTCCCTTATCGCCAGAATTGCGATTACAATAATGACGGTTTCACTTGCAAGGTGCCGCCAGGCTATTATTTCATGATGGGCGACAACCGCGACAGCAGCAACGACAGCCGCTACTGGGGATTCGTGCCGGATCAGAACATAGTCGGGCGTGCATTCATGATATGGTGGAACTTCGATAATCCGAGCCGGATCGGTCATTTAATAGAGTGAGGGATTCCCACATGCGCCACAAGCAAAGCGGCATGAGTTTGATTGGCATCTTTTTTGTCGCAATCGGTGTCGTTTTCATCAGCATAGCCGTGATAAAAGTCATTCCCGCCTATATCGAATATATGTCGATTAAAAAGGTGCTGACAACCATGGCCGCCGACCCCGCGCTTGCTGACGCCAAACCGGCCCAGATCCGGGATTCCTATACCCGTCGCTCGCAAATAGACAACATTACCAGCGTCACTGCCAACGACCTCGATATTTCACGCGATGGCGGCAAATTGGTTCTGAGCGCACAATACCACGTTGAGAAGCCATTGTTTTCCAACGTCGGCATTTATATCAATTTCGCGCCCAGCACGGCGCCCGGCGGCTCGTGACGATGACGGGCATTGAACACGCCATCGGCTACCAGTTCAAGCAACCCGGTTTGCTCGTCCAGGCCTTCACTCATCGCAGCTTCGGCGTGCCGCACAACGAACGACTGGAGTTTCTCGGCGACAGCATACTCAATTGCGCTGTGGCGCATTTACTCTACTCTAGCTTTCCCGACGTGCCCGAAGGCATATTGTCGCGACTGCGCGCCAATCTGGTACGCCAGCAAAGCCTGTTCGAAATAGCCGAGCACCTCCATCTGGGCGAGTTCCTGCGCCTGGGCGACGGTGAAATCAAAAGCGGCGGGCGCAACCGCCCGTCCATTCTCGCCGACGCGCTGGAGTCCGTCTTTGGGGCGATATTGCTCGACAGCGACTTCGACCACGCCCAGCAGGTCATCCATCGCCTGTATGCCGACAGTATCGCGGCCATCGACCCGAATACGCCGGCAAAAGACTCGAAGACCCTATTGCAGGAAGTGCTACAGGGACGACACCTGCCCCTGCCCGATTACATTCTTGTTTCCACTACAGGTCAGGCGCATGAACAGGTGTTTACCATAGACTGCGTCATTCCGGCATTGTCCGTCCATACGACCGGGGTCGCGAACAGCCGTCGCGCTGCCGAACAGGCCGCCGCTCTGACGGCACACCAGGCAATCACGACCAATACCCCCAAAAAATCCGACAAGAAAACACCTCAGTGACCTTTTTCTCGCGATAGCGAATACCCGCTATTTCTAGGTCAAAACCTGTTTCTGGGTTAAAATGGGTACCACTCCTATCCACCCAACACAGCTCATGGACATCGGCAATCCCGACTTTCGCACCGGATTCATCGCCATCATCGGTCGCCCTAACGTCGGTAAATCCACGCTGACCAATCACATAGTCGGCGCCAAGATCAGCATTACCTCGCGTAAAGCGCAAACCACGCGCCATCGCATACACGGAATCCATACCAGCGACGACGCGCAATTCGTGTTCGTCGATACGCCCGGATTCCAGACCGAGTACGGCAATGCATTGCATCGCGGCATGAACAAGACGGTGATCGATGCGCTGCATTCGACCGATGTCGTGCTGTTCGTCCTTGAAGGCACCCATTTCGGCGAGCGCGACCGCAAAGTCCTGCAATTGCTGCCCGAAGAATTGCCCGTCATCCTGGTGCTCAACAAACTGGACCTGGTCAAGGAAAAAGACAGTTTGCTGCCATTTATTGCATCCATGAACGAGTTGTTCAAATTTGCCGCAATCGTGCCGGTCTCCGCGCGCAATGGCGAACATATTCCGCAACTGCTCGCCGAAATTCGCCAGCATCTTCCCGTTAATCCACCGATGTTCGAGGAAGATGAAATTACCGACAAAAGCGAGCGTTTTCTCGCCGCAGAAATCGTGCGGGAAAAGATTTTTCGTTTGTCGGGAGAGGAAATCCCTTACTCCACCAGCGTCATGATAGAAAAATTCGAGCAGCAAGGCGAATTTCGCCGGATTTTCGCCGCCATCCTGGTCGACAAGGACAGCCAGAAAGCAATACTTATTGGTCACGAGGGCAGCAAGCTCAAGGAAATCGGCACTTCTGCGCGGCTCGACATGGAACGGCTGTTCAGCGGCAAGGTCTATCTCGAACTGTGGGTCAAGGTCAAAAACGGCTGGGCAGATAGCGAACGTATTTTAAAACAGTTGGGTTACGATTGATCTGATCGCTGGCATGGCTGACCGATTACCGAAATCCTTGCATCCGTCCGGCCGTACCGACTGCGCGATCGGGTTCGTCCTGCATAGTTATCCGTTTCGGGAAACCAGCCTGATCATCGAGAGTTTCACGCGCGATCACGGCCGGGTTGCGCTGGTCGCGCGTGGAGCACGGCGACCGCGCTCGCAGTTACGCGGTTTAATGCAGGCATTCACCCCGCTGCTATTATCTTATGCAGGCAAAAACGAATTGCGCACCCTGCATAAGGCCGAATGGCAAGGCGGTCTGGCCATCCCCCAGGGCATGGGCCTGCTATGCGGTTTCTACATCAATGAGCTCATGCTCAAGCTGCTGGCGCGGGACGATCCGCATCCCCCGCTGTTCGATCATTACCAGGCGACGTTGCACGCGTTGACCCTCGCGCATTTATCCCCGACCGATTATGCCGTCATACTGCGGCGATTCGAACAGCGCCTGCTTGCCGAGCTAGGCTATGC